>CAZQPN010000542.1:0-2560 GCA_964595215.1 uncultured Rubrivivax sp.
GGCCGCCGGCGTAGACCTCGGCGTTGTCGAAGAAGTTGACGCCGGCGTCGAAGGCGGCGGCCATCATCTCGACGGCGGCCTTGGTGTCGACCTGGTTGTGGTATGTGACCCAGGAGCCGAGGGACAGGGCACTGACGCGCAGGCCGGCGCGGCCGAGGCGGCGATATTGCATGGTGTGATCTCGATGGAAGGGGCGAAGGCGCCGGAGCTTAAGCCCGCCGCCGCGAACGGGTCGGCACGGGCATCGCCCGCGCCTTGGGGGTGGTCACAGGAAGCGGGCGATCTGCTCCACGTCCTCCGGGAACAGCTGGCCGGCCTCGGCCATCGCCACGCTGCCGTCCCGGCCGCGCACGATCGTGATCGGCAGCCCCTTGGGCTTGGGCAGCGCGCGCGCGACGCCGGGCGTGACGAAACCGGACGGGAAGGCGTGTCCGCGCTTGGCGATGTAGGCGAGCGCATCCTCGGGCGTCTTGTCGATCGACAGCCCGAGCATGCGCAGGCCACGCGGCGCCTGAGCACGCCAGAGCCGGTCCATCAGCGGCGACTGCAGCGCGCAGAAGGGGCACCAACTGGCCCACCAGTAAAGCACCAAGACCTGGCCGTCGGCGCTCGCCGGCAGGAACCGGCTGCCGTCGAGCATCGGCACCTCGGGCAGTGCCAGCGGCGTCCCGACGGCCGGCAGCGGCACATCGCGCTTGTCGCCAGCGCCGCCAGCCTCGCGCGCCGGCACTGCTTGGGCGACGGCGGGCCGCCACGCCGTGCCGCCAGCGACCGCGGCCACCACGCCACCCAGCAGCAGTCGGCGACGCGCGCTGGGCGTGAGGTCATCCGGTACATCAGGCGCCTGCGCCAGGGGGCTTCGTATCATGTCGCCCATGGTGCCACGGATCCAATTGCGCATCGCCGTCGTCGGCGCCGGTCCGGTCGGGCTGGCCCTCGCGCTGCACGCGTCGCGCGCGCTGCCCGACGCCCAGGTCTCGCTGTTCGATGCCCGGCCCGCGGACCGCGACGTCGCCGGAGACCCGCGCACGCTGGCGCTGGCGCTCGGCAGCGTGCAGTGGCTGACGCAGCTCGGCTGCTGGCCCGCCGACGCCGCGGCGCCGATCGCATCGGTGCACGTCTCGCAGGTGCCGCCGTCCTTCGGCGACGCGGCGGTGCGGCTGGGCGCGGCGGAGATGGGCGTGCCGATGCTGGGCGCGGTGCTGCCCTACGGCCGGCTGGTGGCGCCGATGCAGGACGCGTGGCTCGCCGCCGCGGCGTCGTCCGGCGGCCGGCTGTCGACGCGCTTCGGCACCCCGGTGCGCGGGCTGAAGCCGGTCGACGGTGGCGTCGAGGTCGACGCCGGCATCGCCGAGACGCACGACCTCGCGGTCGTCGCCGAGGGTGGCGTCTTCGCCGACCAGGCACGCAAGGCGCTGGCGCACGACTACGCACAGACCGCCTGGGTCGGCCAGGTGGTGCTGGAGGGCGGCACGCCCGGCATGGCCTTCGAACGTTTCACGCGGCAAGGCCCTGCCGCGCTGCTGCCACTGCCGCCGACGGCCGATGGCGCCGAGCGCGCCGCCCTGGTGTGGTGCGTGTCCGCCGCCGACGACCCGGTGCGACCGCTCGGCGAGCCGCAGCGGCTGGCGCTGCTGAACACGCTGTTCCCGATCGAGGCCGGTCGCCTGGTGGCGGTCTCGCCGCTCAAGGCCTTCGGACTCGGGCTGAACGCCGAGCGCACGCTGGTGCAGGGCCGCACGGTGCGCATCGGCAACGCGGCGCAGACGCTGCACCCGGTGGCCGGGCAAGGCCTGAACCTCGGCCTGCGCGACGCCTACGAACTGGTCGACGCGCTGCGCTTCAACCAAGACATCGACGCCGCGCTGGGGCGCGTCGAGTGGGCGCGCGCGCCCGACCGCTGGAGCATGATCGCGGCGACCGACTTCCTTGCCCGCAGCTTCACGTGGCCGGTGCCGGGCCTGGCGCTGGCGCGCGGGCTCGGGCTGGCGGCGCTGCAGCGCGCGACGCCGCTGAAGGCGCTGCTCGCACGCCACATGATGTTCGGCTGGCGTTGAGGCGGCCTTCGTGATGGATTGAGCGGCCGGCGCAGGCAGCGCGTCCATCCGACGCACGGCTTGCGTCATCATCGGCCAACGCCCACCGATCCGCCGCAGATCCGCTCTCCAAGCCATGACAGACCGCCCCGTGCACGACAGGAAGCCCGGTGCCCCTCGCGACCGCCGTTCGGGCCTGGACCGACGCCGCGCCGACAAGGGGCCGCCATTCGGCCGCGACCGCCGCGTCAGCGTCGAGCCGCGCCAGCCGGACGTGTGCGAGGTCGAGGTGTCGATCGAGGAGTGGAATGCGCTGCAGGCGCACGGTGTCGTGAACAAGCCGGCGGCCTGAGCGCCCGCCGCGCCGCCGGTCGCGGCACCGCCTCGGTCACCGCCGCCGGTGTTCGAGCGCCGGCAAGCGTCGGCGCACGTCGGCCTGGCGCGCCGGGTCGATGTCGGCCAGCACCACCCCCTCGCCCTCGGTGCGCACCGCCTGCACCTCGCCCCAGGGGTCGATCAACATG
>CAZQPN010000543.1:0-2556 GCA_964595215.1 uncultured Rubrivivax sp.
TGGAAGGCGCGGTCGCCGATGACGCCCGAAGGGCCATGGTCGAGGTCGAGCACCGGCGTGAAGCTGAGGTCGACGCCACAGGCGCGCAGTTCGGTGCCGAGCACGAAGCCGGCGGCGCTGGCGGCGTCGGTGGCGTCCATCGCGCCGGCGCCGGCGCCGCGCCGGCCGTCGTCCATCCACATCTGCCCGAGCACGCGCATCGGCGGCAGGTGCGTGAAGCCGTCGGTGCGGAAGCGCTGCACGCGGCCGCCCTCGTGGTCGACGCAGATCAGCAGGTCGTCGCGCACGGCCTTGATCTCGGCGCACAGCGCGGTCAGCTGCGCACGGTCGACCCAGTTGCGCGCGAACAGGATCAGGCCGCCGACGAGCGGGTGGCGCAGCCGGCGCCGGTCGGCCGCGCTGAGCGTCGTGCCGGCGACGTCGAGGATGACCGGGTGGTGGGTCGCGGAGATGGAGGCACTCATGGTGGTGGGGTCCGGGTTTCGACGACGACGAAGCTCGCAGCGTAGTCGCTCTCGTCGGTGACGGTGACATGGGCCTGCAGGCCGCGGGCGTCGAACCACTCGGCGAGCACGCCGTGCAGGCGGATGTAGGGCTGGCCGCTGGCGTGGTTCAGGATCTCGCAGGCGCGCCAGGTCATCGGCATGCGGATGCCCAGGCCGACGGCCTTGGAGAAGGCCTCCTTGGCCGAGAAGCGCGTCGCGAGAAAGCGCAGGCCGCGCGCCTCGGCGCGCGCGCGACGGGCGTGGAAGACCCGCAGCTCGTCCGGGCCCAGCACCTTCTCGGCGAAGCGGTCACCGCGCCGCGCCAGCGTCAGCGCGATGCGTCGCACGTCGCACAGGTCGGTGCCGATGCCGACGATCATGCGCCGTGGGAGTGGCCGTGGGATGCAGCGGCCGCACGGATGCAGCGCAGGGTGGCGCGCACCGCCTCGGGCAGGCCGACCTCGAGCGCGTCGGCGATCAGCGCGTGGCCGATCGACACCTCGGCAACGCCGGGTACGGCACGCAGGAAGTCCGTCAGGTTGGCCTGGTTCAGGTCGTGTCCGGCGTTGACGCCCAGGCCGGCAGCCAGCGCGGCCTGCGCCGCGGCCGCGAAGCGCGCCAGCTGCGCGCCCTGCTGCGGCGTGCCGTGGGCGGCGGCATACGGCTCGGTGTAGAGCTCGATGCGGTCGGCGCCGACGGCGCGCGCCGCCGGCATTGCCGCCGGGTCGGCGTCCATGAACAGGCTGACGCGCACGCCGAGCGCGTGGCACTCGTCGATCAGCGGCTCCAGGCGTTCGCCGTCGGCCACCAGGTCCCAGCCGTGGTCGGACGTGAACTGGCCCTCGCTGTCGGGCACGAAGGTCGCCTGGTGCGGCCTGACGGCACGCACGAAGTCCATCAGGTTCTGGAACGGGTTGCCCTCGATGTTGTACTCACGCTGCGGCCAGACCTGCATCAGCGCCGCGATGTCGTGCACGTCGTGTGCGCGGATGTGGCGTTCGTCGGGCCGCGGGTGCACGGTGATGCCATGGGCACCCGCCTCCAGCGCCAGCGTCGCGGCGCGCACCACGCCGGGGATGCCGAGGTGGCGCGTGTTGCGCAGCAAGGCCACCTTGTTGACGTTGACCGACAGCGCGGTGGCGGGGTGTTCGGGGGCGATCAGCGGGTTCATCGGGACCTTCGTTCTGCCGGCAGCGCCGGCATCAGGCGCTGCACCTCGAGCATCACCTGGCGCGTGCGCAGGCCGCGCCCGCCCAGATGATATTGAAGCAGCGTGCGCAGCTGCTGACGCAGCGCCGCCGGGTCGGCCCGGCAGGCGGTGCGCAAGGCGGCCAGGTCGTGGGCCCCGAGCGCCGCCTCGAGCGCGACCAGCGTGCGGCCGCGCACGCCAGCGTCGCGCGGTCCGTCGGCGCCGGCCTCGGCGACGCCGGCTTCGGCGTGCAGCTGGTAGCCGGCGTCATCGTGCAGCACGGCCTGCGTCAGCGTCACGCGCGCGAGGTCCGGCAGCACGCCGGTCTCGCGCAGCAGCAGCACCTCGAAGGCCCGCAGCGCCGCCGAGCTGGTGCCTGCGGCGGCGGCGTCGTCACGCAGCGCCGGCAGCGTGTGCGCGTAGGCGTCGAACAGCGCCGGATGCGGGTCCTGCCGCGCGAGCAGCGTCAGCAGCAGCTCATTGAGGTAGAAGCCGCGGAACAGCGCCCCGCCCCCGAGCAGCGCCGGCGCCGGCGCCGAGGCGTCGTCGGCGGGCGCTCCGGCCCACTCGGCACTGCGCAGCAGGTGCACCTCGCCGTCGTCGGCCGGCGTCCGCCCGAGCATCACCTGCAGGCGCTGGAACGGCAGCAGCACCGGCCGCAGCTGCGAGGTCGGGCGCTTGGCCCCCTTGGCGGCGACGACCACCCGCCCGCGCTCGCGCGTGAACAGATCGACGATCAGGCTCGACTCGCTCCAGTCCCAGCGGTGCAGCACGTAGGCGGCCAGCGGCGCGGCCGGCGTTCGGCGCGACATGCCCGTGGCGCGCCTATTCGTAGCCGTAGCTGCGCAGGTGGGCCTCGTCGTCGGCCCAGCCGGAGCGGAC
>CAZQPN010000544.1:0-2555 GCA_964595215.1 uncultured Rubrivivax sp.
GCGCGCTGGAACGCCGAGTACCAGATCCAGCTGCGCGAGTACGGTGCCGCGCGCACCATCGGCTGCGAGCTGGAGCCGTCGCGCTACGACCTCGTCGCCGCCGCCTTCGGCGGCCATGGCGAGCTCGTCACCGACGCGGCGGAGTTGCTGCCCGCGGTGCAGCGTGCACGGGCCAGCGGCCGGCCGGCCTGCGTCAACGTGATGATCGAGGGCGTGCCGGCACCGAGCGTGCACGCGCCGGCGCTTTGACGGGGACCCGGGCCGAACCGACAGCAGGATCGCCGGCCGGGCCGGGCCGCCCGCGCTGCCGCGGACAGGCCGCGTGATCTTCCCGCCGCTGCCGCCCGAGACGCTGCTCGCCACGGCGGCGATCGTCGCCTTCGCCTACGCGGTGTTCGGCCTCACCGGTTTCGGCGCCGGCATCGTCGCGCTGCCGCTGCTGGCGCAGCTGGTGCCGATCCGATACGCGGTGCCGATGATCCTGCTGCTGGACCTGCTGGCCGGCGGGCTGCTCGGCTTTCGGCAGCGGCGCCACGTCGAGCGCGCCGAGATGACGCGGCTGATGCCGTTCGCCGCCGTCGGCATGCTGCTGGGGGCGACGCTGCTGGTCAACGCACCGCAGCGCACGCTGCTGGGCGTGCTCGGGGTGTTCACGCTCGCGGTCACCGCCTGGACGCTGCTCAACCGACTGCCGGCGACGCCGATCTCGCGCCACTGGGCGGTGCCGGCGGGCGCCGTGGGCGGCGTCTTCACCGCGCTGTTCGGCACCGGCGGGCCGCTGTACACGGCCTACCTGGCGCGGCGCATCCTGGACGACAAGCACCGCTTGCGCGCGACCGTCAGCACGCTGATCTTCTTCACCGCCATCGGCCGGCTGGCGCTGTTCCTGGCGATGGGCCTGTACGCGCAGGCCGGGCTGCTGGTCACCGCCGCCCTGATGGTGCCCTGCGCGCTGACCGGGCTGGCGCTGGGCAACCGCCTGCACGCCCGGCTGCCGACGGCGCGCGTGATGCAGGCGGTCTGGGCCCTGCTGGCGGTCAGCGGCACGGGGCTGATCGTGCGTGCCCTGATCGGCGCCTGAGCGTCCCGGCTGCGCCGGCGGCACGAAATTCTTCGCGCCGACTGCATCCAGACGCCGGGTCGCTGCGTCAGAGGGAGGCGGCGGATGTCGCCGCAGACCTGACCGGAGCACCATCCATGAACCGCCGCCACGCCATCGCCAGCCTCATCGGCCTGTGTCTCACGCCCGCGGCGCGCGCCAGCACGCGCGAAGTGGCCTACGAAAGCCCCGGCGACACGCCGGTCCGCCTGACCCTGCGCATCCAGGACAGCGAGGTCGAAGGCGTCCTCGAGGAAGGCGGCGTGCAGCTGGCCGTGCGCGGCTCGCTGGCCGGCGATCGGCTGCAGGGCTCGCTGCGCGAGCCCCTGACCGGCCTGCGGCTGGGGCGTGTGAGCGGCCAGCTCCGCGGCGACGACCTGGACTTCGCCGTGCGCCCGAGCGGCGGCGGCGAGCCCTCCCGGCTGGCCATGCGCCGGGTCGGTGCACCGGCCACGTCCCCGGCGGCCCCGGCGGCGGCGGCGGCGGCCGCGGCCGCGGGCACGATCGACCATGCGCTGGTCGGCCGCTGGCGCTGGGAGTCGCAGCTCAACAGCGCGGGCGGCGCCGGCGGCTTCGCCTCGTTCAGCACCGTCCGCATCCTGGCGCTGGACGCCGACGGCCGCGTGCGGCAGTGGGTGCGCTCGTCCGGCGGTGGCGCGACCTGGAGCCACGGCAGCGGCGAGCAGCTCGAGTTCAGCGGCCGCTGGCAGGCGCGCGGCGGCGAGCTGCTGGTCCAGCCCGACGGCCACCCGGGCTTCGTCGGCGCCGGCCGCTACCGCTTCGTCGGCGAGCGGCTGGTGACCGAGAACGGGCAGGGCCGCCAGATCTGGCAGCGCTGACGGTGGCGCGCAAGGTGGCGCAGCGGCCGCCGCCGCCGCGGCCAGATCAGCCCGGCACGCGCCAGACCTTGCCGCACAAGCCCCGGACCACCCAGTCCGACCCCGGCTGCACCGGTGCAGCGCCCAGCGGCTCCGACGTCACTCCCAGCTCGACCGCATCGCGGAACACCTGCTCGGCAGGCGCCGGCAACCGGGCCTGGACGAACGGGCCGTGCGGGATCGGGCCGACCGGCGTCGCCCGGCCGCCGGCGTCGAGGGTCCAGAGGAAGCGCGTCTGCCCGGGCGGCGGCGGCGCCAGCGGGGCGAGTTGCCGCAGGTCGACCACGGTGCCGTGGCGCAGGCTCGCCACCACCAGCCCCGGGCGGCCGTCGGCCGTCGCCAACACCCCGACGTAGCTCGGCGGCAGTTCGGCCCCGTCCTCGACCGGCGGCTGGAGCGCGGTGAAGACGGTGGGCAGCGCCAGACCGGCGACGAGGCCGAACGCGAGCGCCCCCGCCGGCACCGGCGCCAGCAGTTCGCGCCACCAGCGCGCCAGGCGGTCGCCCAGGCCCGGCGGCCTTGGCAGCGGGCGGGGTGCCGGCGCCGCCGGGGCCGCGGGAATCGCGACCGGGGCGTCG
>CAZQPN010000545.1:0-2554 GCA_964595215.1 uncultured Rubrivivax sp.
CGACGAGGGCGGGTCGACGTTCAGGATCGAACTGCCGGCCACCGCACGCGCCGACGGCGCCGTCAGCCGGCGCCCTCCGGCAGCGCCTTGATCTGCTCGCGCGTCAGCTCGACAAGGACCTTGCGTTCCGCCCAGGTGACCCGCTTGATCATCGTCGGATCGAGTTGCACGTACTTGCCTGGCAACCAGTTGCGGGTGTCGATCACGAGACGTTGGATCTGCCACGAGTGGGGATCGATCAGAAACTCGTCGAGGTGCCCGATGTCGCCGTCGAGCGCCTGGATGTGGTAACCGGCCACCTCCCCGCAACTGCGCAGATGGGTGTCCTGGTTGTCGCGCTGCCGCGCGGCCTTCTGGCGGCTGCCGGGTTCGGGCTCGCGCGTCGGCGCCAGCACCTCGGGGCCGAGCGGAATCCCGCCTGGACCCCACAAGCCGCCACCGGTCCAGTACAAGGGGTAGCCGTAGTAGGCGGCGTGATCGGTCTCGTACTGGCGTGACACCGGCAAGTGCGTGTCGACGGGCGGGCTGTTGCGGATCTGCTCGCGTGTCAGCCGCGTCTTGACCGTCGGGCCGGTCGGCTGGTCGGGCGCCAGCGAGGCGGGGGAGATCAGGACCTGCCGGCTGTTGAGCCAGTTCCCGGTCTCGACCACGAGGTAGCGCACGACCCAGCGCTCGTCGTCGAAGAAGATGTCGGCCACCTTGCCGACCTCCTCGTCGACCCCGGCGACCATCCGGCCCTTGAATTCCTTGCTGCGGAAAAGCATGGCGTCTGTCCTTTCAAGGCCTGCAAACATGTTCATGTTCCGGCGGCGGCGCAGGCGTGCCGCCCGGCCGGCCCTGCGTTCCAGGGTGGCCCTGTCAGCGACGCATCCGGCGTGCCCGCTTCGGCTCACGGCCCGGTCGGCCGCGTGGCCGTGACGCACGCCCGTGGCGGTTCGTGCGGGCCGCGCGCCGGTTGGCCGGCCCCGGCGCCCATCGCCTGCACGGCGACGCCGCCGTCAGTCCTGCTCGTCCCTGCGGTACTCGCGCAGCCGGTTGTACAGGGTCTTGGCGCTGATGCCGAGCAGCTCGGCCACGCGTTCGCGCCGCCCGCCGTGGTGCTCGAGCGTCGCCAGGATCAGGCGTCGCTCCATCTCCGCGATCGAGGTGCCGATGGGCACCGACACCCAGTCCGACCGGCCGGCGGCGGCAGGCACCTCGGCGCTGTCGAACAGCAGGTCGTCGACGTCGATCAGCGGGCCGTCGGCCATGATCGCGGCGCGCTGCACGAGGTTGCGTAGCTGCCGGACGTTGCCCGGCCAGGCGTAGTCGCGCAGTTCGTCGAGCGCGGCGGGCGTGAAGCGCGCCTGTCGGCCCTCGCCGATCTTCAGTTCGTCGAGGAAGCGGTTGGCCAGCAGTTCGATGTCCTCGGACCGGTCGCGCAGCGGCGGGACCGCAAGGTGGAACACGTTGAGCCGGTAGTAGAGGTCCTCGCGCAGCTTGCCGTCGGCCAGCGCCTGCGGCGGCGGGCGGTTGGTCGCGGCGACGATGCGGACCTCGACCTCGAGCGGCGCGTCGCCACCGATGCGCAGCACGGTGCCCGTCTCCAGCACACGCAAGAGCTTGACTTGCAGCTCGAGCGGCATCTCGGTGATCTCGTCGAGCAGCAGCGTGCCGCCGTGGGCGCGCTCGAAGTGGCCGCGATGCTGCCGCGTGGCGCCGGTAAAGCTGCCTTTCTCGTGGCCGAAGATCTCGCTCTCGATTAGCTGCGGCGAGATCGCGCCGCAGTTCACCGCGACGAACGGCCGGTCCGCGCGCGGGCTGAGCTCGTGCAGGGTCTGCGCGACGAGCTCCTTGCCGGTGCCGCTCTCGCCGCTGATGAAGACGCTGACCCCGGTGCGGGCCACCCGCGCGACCTGGTCGAACAATGCGCGCATCGGCGGCGCGCGCCCCCACAGGCGCCCGAAGCGGCCGCTGGCGTCGAACTCGTGGACCACCTTCTCGGCCTGCGCCCGCCGTTCGTCGGGCGGGCGCAGTCGCGACAGGATGCCGCGAATCTGTCGGCCGCTGATCGGCTTGACGAGGTAGTCGACGGCGCCCAGGCGCAGCGCCTCGATCGAAGTCTGCAGGCTGGCATGGCCGGTGATCAGCACGACCTCCCCGTGCTCGTCTCCCTGCCACTCTCGCAGCAGTTCGATCCCGCTGCCGTCCGGCATCTGAAGATCGAGCAGGACGACGTCGGGGGCGCGGAACAGGGCCTGGCGCCGCGCCTCGGCCAGCGAGTGGGCGATGGCGGTGTCGAAACCCTCGCCCTGGATCAGCAGCGCCAGGGCCTGGGCCGAGTCAATATCGTCTTCGACGATCAGGGCCTGTGGCATCGATCAGGTCGGGTTGGCGATTGCTTCTCGCGAGCATCTCCCGGTTCGCGACCCTCGCTTTTGCGAGACAAAACGGGAGGCGGGCTGCAGTCTTATCGCCGGCACATGGCGAACGATTCGCCGGGACGCTAGGGGTGCAGCCGTCAACTTGAGCAGATTAACAATCATGGCACGAGGCCCGATCAATCAGTAGGCAA
>CAZQPN010000546.1:0-2533 GCA_964595215.1 uncultured Rubrivivax sp.
CGGCCGCCTGACCGACGGCCAGGGCCGCACGGTGGACTTCAAGAACACCGTCATCGTGATGACGAGCAACCTGGGCAGCCACCTGATCATGCAGATGGCCGGGCAGCCGAGCGAGGACATCAAGGACGCGGTCTGGGCCGAGGTCAAGCAGCACTTCCGCCCAGAGTTCCTCAACCGCATCGACGAAACGGTGGTCTTCCATGCGCTCGATCTGGCGCAGATCGAGAACATCGCGCGCATCCAACTGCGCCTGCTCGAGCGGCGGCTGGAGAAGCTGGAGATGAAGCTCGAGGTCTCGCCGGCGGCGCTGGCCGAGCTGGCCAAGGTCGGCTTCGACCCGGTGTTCGGCGCGCGGCCGCTCAAGCGGGCGATCCAGCACCGGATCGAGAACCCGGTGTCCAAGCTGATCCTGCAGGGGCGCTTCGGGCCGAAGGACGTGATCCCGGTGGACGTCGAGGGCGGCGCCTTCGTCTTCGAGCGCGTCGTGCACTGACGAACCCGCGGGGCGGCAGCCCCGCGGCGCGGTCAGGCGGGCGACTGGGCGCCGAGCACGACGGTGTCGACCCGTTGCAGGTGCATGCGCGCCAGCGTCAGATTCGCAATGCTGCCGTCGAGCACCGCGTGCAGCACCGTGCCCGGATGCCCGGGCAGCGGGTGCAGCAGCAGATGGTGTGACGTCAGTGCGATCGACGCGTCGGGCTGCGACTGTCCCAGGCCGAGCGCCTGGCCGCCACGAGCGATCGCGTTGTAGATCGCCAGTCCCTGTTCGAGCATGGCCTGCGGCCCCGGTCGGGCGCCCGCATGGGTCAGCAGGCTGGCCCCGTGCACGTCCATCAGGCAGGCACTGATCAGGCCCTTGATCTCGCTGCAGGCGGCCAGGTAGCGCGCCCACAGGGGATTGTCCGGATGCGGCGCATGCCGCGCCGCGGGCATGGGCAGCGTGCCCGCCGGCCCGGGCAGGGTGCTGAGTGGCACCGCGGCCGCCGGGACGTCGGCGCGCGTGGCCGACGGCGGCGCGGCCGGCACCGGGGTCGCCGGCGCGGGCACCCCCGAAGCGATGCTTGGCGTCGCCGGACGCGGGAACGGCGCCGGCGACGGTGCGCTGGTTGCCGACGGCGGCGCCGATGCCGGCAGGCGGCCTTCGCGCAGATCGTTCCACACCCCGGCGATGGTGCTCCAGGCCTGGTTCAGGCTGGTCGCAACCGCCGTGACGGTGACGAGGGGTCCTTCCGGGCCGCGCAGCATGGTCGCGTGGCTCGCCAGGTCGGTGCTGGCGCTGGAGGGCACGAACAGCAGGTGGCGGTTGATCCACGGGCCCTTCTGCACCGCCTGGCGCAGCGGCTGCAACTGGCTGGCCAGCACGTGGGCCGGCAGGTGACCGATCAGCAGCGCGCCCAGCCGGGAGTGACCGACGAGCAGCGTTGCCAGCTGCTGGCGTGCCTGCGTGTCGGCATCGATGTCGGTGCTGTACACGCGCAGCATGCGCTTGCGGCGTCCCGGGATCTCGACGAAGCGCACGGTGGCCAGCGGCACGCCCTGGCCCTGGCGCCGGATCGCGAGCTGCTGGACAGGCGTGCGCAGCGCGGTGGCGATCGAGCCCAGCAGACGCAGGCCGCCGCTGGCGCCGACATCGTGCACGACGATGAACTCGGAGTGCTGCCGCGCCAGATGGTCGCGCACGGCCGAGGCGGCGTCCGCGACGGCGAACAGTTCCACCTTGTCCGGCGCGACGCGGCGACCCAGCTCGGTCTGATCGTTGCCCAGGTAATCGTCGCTGCTCTCGATGATCTGTGTCGCAGGCGACATCAGATGGTCCGGGGGCGCGTCGTTGGGCTGTTGCCTAGAATGCATGGCATATGGATCCTGTCACGAATCGGCCCTTGGCGATGCTGCGATGAAGCCTGAATTCGACCCGCAGACCTCGCCGGTAGTTGTGGTCGGCGCCGGGCTGGCGGGGCTGACCGTCGCGCTCGAGGCCGCCGCGCGCCGGCGCGTGATCGTGCTGGCCAAGCGGCGACTGGACGTGGGCGCGACGGCCTGGGCCCAAGGCGGCATCGTCGGCGTGCTCGGGGCCGACGACAGCATCGATTCTCACGTGCACGACACCCAGGCCGCCGGCGCGGGCATCGTCGACGAGGACACGGCGCGTTTCGTCGCCGAGCACAGCGCGGCCGCCATCGAGTGGCTGGTCGAGGCCGGGGTGCCGTTCTCGTCCGACCCGGGTGGTCCGCTGGGCCTGCACCTGACGCGCGAGGGCGGCCACGCGGTGCGGCGCATCGCGCACGCGGCCGACGCCACCGGCAAGGCCATCCTCGACGCCTTGCTGGCGCGGGCGCGGGCGCATCCGAACATCGAGCTGCGTGAGCGCTGGATGGCGATCGACGTCGTGACCTCGCGCCACCTGCGGCGCACCGAGTCGCCGCACTGCTACGGCGTCTACGCGCTGGACATAGACCATGGCCATGTCGAGGCCCTGGCCAGCGACGCCGTGGTCCTGGCCACCGGTGGCGTCGGCAAGGTCTACCGCTCTACC
>CAZQPN010000547.1:0-2527 GCA_964595215.1 uncultured Rubrivivax sp.
GGCGACCCAGACGCGCTTGGTCATCACCTTGTCCATGCAGATGCTGCTCGCCATCACGCCGGAGCCGGTGTACGGGATGCCGAGCAGCTCGAGCGCGCCCTGCACCGTGCCGTCCTCGCCGTGGCGGCCGTGCAGCGCGATGAAGGCGCGGTCGACGCCGTCGGCCGTCAGCTCGTGCAGCCCGCGCTCGGCGGGATCGAAGGCGAAGGCGTCGACGCCGCGCGAACGCAGCGCGTCCAGCACGCCACGGCCCGACATCAGCGAGACCTCGCGCTCGGCGCTGCTGCCGCCGGTCAGCACGGCGACGCGGCCGAGCGTGGCGCCATCGATGCGGTCGGATGCGCTCACGATGCGGCCCCCAGTTGCTGCACCAGCTGCGCCGGCACGCCGCCGATGCTGCCGGCGCCCATCACGATGACGACGTCGCCGTCGCGCGCGAAGTCGGCGATCGCCGTCGGCAGCGCGGCGACGTCGTCGACGAACACCGGCTCGGTGTGGCCGGCCACGCGCAACGCGCGCGCCAGCGCCCGGCCGTCGGCGGCGACGATGGGCGCCTCGCCGGCGGCATAGACCTCGGTCAGCAGCAGCGCGTCGGCCTGGCCCATGACCTTGACGAAGTCCTCGAAGCAGTCGCGCGTGCGCGTGTAGCGGTGCGGCTGGAAGGCCAGCACCAGGCGGCGGCCGGGGAATGCGCCGCGCGCGGCGGCGATCACCGCCGCCATCTCGACCGGGTGGTGGCCGTAGTCGTCGATCAGCGTGAAGCGGCCGCCGTCGGCCGACCCGGCGGCCGGCAGCTCGCCCCAGCGCTGGAAGCGGCGGCCGACGCCGGCGAAGGTGGCCAGCGCCTCGACGATCGGCGCGTCGGGCAGCTCGAGCTCGGTCGCGACCGCGATCGCGGCCAGCGCGTTGCGCACGTTGTGCTCGCCCGGCAGGTTCAGCATGACATCGAGGTCGGGCATCACCGCGCCGTTGCGGCGCTGGCAGGTGAAGCGCATCTGGCCGCCGGGCAGCGCCTGCACGTCGACCGCGCGCACCTGGGCGTCTGCGCTGGTGCCGTAGCCGACCACCGGACGCGACAGCATCGGCACGATGGCGCGCACGCCCGGGTCGTCGACGCAGACGATGGCCGCGCCGTAGAAGGGCATGCGGTGCAGGAAGTCGACGAAGGCCCCGCGCAGGCGCGACAGGTCGTGCCCGTAGGTGTCCATGTGGTCGGCGTCGATGTTGGTGACGACGGCCAGGATGGGGTTGAGGTTGAGGAAGCTGGCGTCGCTCTCGTCGGCCTCGACGACGATGTAGTCGCCGGCACCGAGGCGGGAGTTCGTGCCCGCGCTCTCGAGCTTGCCGCCGATGACGAAGGTCGGGTCGACGCCGGCCTCGGCCAGGATGCTGGTGACGAGCGAGGTCGTCGTCGTCTTGCCGTGCGTGCCGGCGATCGCGATGCCCTGCTTCAGGCGCATCAGCTCGGCCAGCATCACCGCGCGCGGCACGATCGGCACGCGCTTCGCACGCGCGGCCAGCACCTCGGGGTTGTCGCCCTTCACCGCGGTCGAGGTCACGACCGCCTCGGCGCCCGCCACATGTGCCGCGTCGTGGCCGGTCGCCACCCGGATGCCGAGCGCGGCGAGCCGGCGCGTCGTCGCGCTGTCGGCCTGGTCGCTGCCCGAGACGGTGTAGCCGAGGTTGTGCAGGATCTCGGCGATGCCGCTCATGCCGGCGCCGCCGACGCCGACGAAGTGGATGTGCTTGACCGCGTGCTTCATGTGCCGGCCTCCGCGGACAGGACCTGCTTCGTCGGCAACGGGTCGTTCACGACGAAGTGGATGAGCTTGACCGCCTGCGTCATGCGGCCACCAGCCTTTCGATCTCGTCGGCCACGCGCGCCGCGGCCTGCGGACGGGCCAGCGCGCGCGCCCGGCCGGCCATCGCCAGCAGCGCCTCGCGCGTCAGCCCCCGCAGCTCCTGCGCCACCCGCCCGGCGGTCAGCTGCTCCTGCGGCAGGTGCAGCGCCGCGCCCTGCGCGGCCATGTACTCGGCGTTGTCGCGCTGGTGCGCGGTGGTGCGGATGACCAGCGGCACCAGCAGCGCCGGCACGCCCGCAGCGCACAGTTCGCTGACCGTGCCGGCGCCGGCGCGGCAGACCATCAGGTCGCACGCCGCCAGCCGCGCGGCCATGTCGTCGATGAAGGGCAGGACCTCGGCCTCCACGCCGGCGGCGGCGTAGCCGGCGCTCACCGCCGCGTGGTGCGCGTTGCCGGTCTGGTGGGTGACGCGCGGGCGCTCGTCCGGCGGGATCAGCGCCAGCGCCGCCGGCAGCGTGTCGTTGAGCACCTTGGCCCCGAGGCTGCCGCCAACGACGAGCAGGCGCAGCGGGCCGCTGCGCCCGGCGAAGCGCTCGGCCGGCGCCGGCAGCGCCTCGATCTCGGCACGCACCGGGTTGCCGGTGACGACCGCCTGCCTGACGCGCCGCGCGTCGGTGCCGTCGAAGCCGAAGGCGACGCGGTCGGCCACCGGCAGCAGCGCCTTG
>CAZQPN010000548.1:0-2511 GCA_964595215.1 uncultured Rubrivivax sp.
TCAGCATCATGCCGCGCTCGGCGATGTCGGCGCCGAGCTCGGGCGGGGTCTGCTCGAGCGCGTTCTTGACCGCGCTGACCATCTGGTTGAGCGGGTCGGTCAGCGCCTCCAGGATCTCGTTGGAGCTGACGGTGAAGCTGCGCGGCACGCCCTCGGAGAGGTTGCGGCCCTTGACCTCCATCTCCTTGACCTCGGAGCCGGGGAAGGCGCTGCCGATGTTCTTCTTGATCGCCTCGGCCGTGGGCTCGCCGATCAGCATGCCGTAGTTGCGGCGGATGTAGTTGATGATCGACTCGTCGAACTTGTCGCCGCCGACGCGGATCGAGCCCTTGTAGACCATGCCGCCGAGGCTGATCACACCGACCTCGGTCGTGCCGCCGCCGATGTCGACCACCATCGAGCCCGAGGCCTCCGACACCGGCAGCCCGGCGCCGATCGCCGCGGCCATCGGCTCCTCGATCAGGTAGACCTCGGACGCACCGGCGCCGAGCGCGCTCTCGCGGATCGCGCGCCGCTCGACCTGGGTGCTGCCGCAGGGCACGCAGATGATGATGCGCGGGCTCGGCCGCAGCAGCGAGCGCGGGTGCACCATCTTGATGAACTGCTTGAGCATCTGCTCGGTGACGGTGAAGTCGGCGATGACGCCGTCCTTCATCGGGCGGATGGCCTCGATGTTGCCCGGTACCTTGCCGAGCATGGCCTTGGCCTCGGCGCCGACGGCCTGGATCGTCTTCTTGCCGCTGGGCCCGCCCTCGTGGCGGATGGCGACGACCGAGGGCTCGTCGAGCACGATGCCCTTGCCGCGCACGTAGATCAGCGTGTTGGCGGTGCCGAGGTCGATCGCGAGATCGGTCGAAAAGTACCGGCGCATGGAAGCGAACATGGGGCGCGTGGCGGTGGGCGCTGTCGAGATGGGCGCGGGTTGTGGGCGCGGGTCGGCGCTGTCGGGGGCCCCGGCACGAGCCCTTTTCAAGGCATCGCCCAGGCGCGGCAGGGGCGCAGGATGTGTCCGCATCGAGGGCCGAGTCAAGGTCGGCCCAGGGCTGTCGGGTAACCGGGGATAATAGCGTACGGCGTCCCCGTTTCGAGCCTGCGAGGCGCCGCTGGAGGCCCGTGGACGTAACCGTTTGCGCCTGCGCGCCGGCGTCTCCAACCCCTCCGACTGCCCACCCGACCCGGACCCGACCATGGCCCTCAGCCCCGAGGACGTGAGCCGCATCGCCGAACTGGCACGGCTCGACCTGTCCGCTGCCGAGCGCGACGCGATGTGCGTGCAGCTCGACGGCTTCTTCCGCATCGTCGAGCAGATGGGTGCCGTCGACACGCGCGGCGTCGAGCCGCTGTACACGCCGCTGGCGGCCGTGCACCCGGCCGCGCTGCGCCTGCGCGACGACGTCGTCACCGAGCCCGACCGGCGCGAGGACAACCAGAAGAGCGCGCCGGCGGTCGAGGACGGCCTGTACCTGGTGCCCAAGGTGATCGAATGAGCACGTCGTCGACCATCGCCTCCGGGGATCTGCACACGCTGGGCGTGGCCGAAGTCGGCGCCCTGCTGGCGGCCGGCCAGTGCTCCAGCGTCGAGCTGGTGCAGCACCTGCTGGCGCGCGCCGACGCCCACGCGTCGCTCGGCGCCTTCCTTGCCATCGACGCCGAGGGGGCGCTCGCGGCGGCCCGCGCCGCCGATGCCCGCCGCGCCGCGGGCCGCGCCACCGCGCTGACCGGAGTGCCGATCGCGCACAAGGACATCTTCGTCACGCGGGCGCAGCCGTCGACCGCCGGCTCGCGCATGCTGGCCGGTTACCGCAGCCCCTTCGACGCCACCGTCGTCGCGCGACTGGGCGTTGGCGAGCCCGGGGGCGCACCCGGCGCCGGCGCCGTCAGCCTGGGCAAGCTCAACTGCGACGAGTTCGCGATGGGTTCGGGCAACGAGAACTCGGCCTTCGGCCCCGCGCACAACCCCTGGGACCGCGACCGCGTGCCCGGCGGCTCGTCCGGCGGCTCGGCCGCTGCGGTGGCGGCGCGGCTGGTGCCTGCGGCCACCGCCACCGACACCGGCGGCTCGATCCGCCAGCCGGCCAGCTTCACCGGCACCACCGGCATCAAGCCGACCTACGGCGTGTGCTCCCGTTACGGCATGGTGGCCTTCGCGTCCAGCCTCGACCAGGCCGGCGTCATCGCGCGCAGCGCCGAGGACTGCGCGCTCGTGCTGTCGGCGATGAGCGGCTTCGACGCCCGTGACGCGACGAGCGCCGAGCGCCCGCCGCAGGACTTCCACGCCCTGATGCTGGCACCGCGTGCCGACGCGACGTCGGGCAAGCCCCTGGCCGGCCTGCGCATCGGCCTGCCGCGCGAGTTCTTCCCCGCCGCGCTGGCGGCCGACGTGGAAGGCGCCGTGCGCGACGCGCTGGCCGAGCTCGAGACGCTCGGCGCCACGCTGGTCGACGTCAGCCTGCCGCGCACCGAGCTGGTGATCCCCGTCTACTACATCATCGCCCCGGCCGAGGCCAGCTC
>CAZQPN010000549.1:0-2502 GCA_964595215.1 uncultured Rubrivivax sp.
AGGCCGAGGGCGGCACGCTGTTCCTCGACGAGATCGGCGACATGCCGTTCGACCTGCAGACGCGGCTGCTGCGCGTGCTGTCCGACGGCCAGTTCTACCGCGTCGGCGGCCACCATCCCCTCAAGGCCAACGTGCGCGTGATCGCCGCCACGCACCAGAACCTGGAGCAGCGCGTCAAGGAAGGCGTGTTCCGAGAGGACCTGTACCACCGGCTGAACGTGATCCGGCTGCGCCTGCCGCCGCTGCGCGAGCGGCGCGAGGACATCCCGATGCTGACGCGCTTCTTTCTCGCCAAGAGCGCGAAGGAGCTGGGCGTCGAGGCCAAGCGCATCAGCGACGACGCCTTGGTTCGGCTGGCTGGCTTCGACTTCCCCGGCAACGTGCGCCAGCTGGAGAACGTGTGCCACTGGCTGACGGTGATGGCGCCGGCGCAGCTGGTGCAGGCCAAGGACCTGCCGCCCGAGTTCGGGGCGGCCTCGTCCGACACGGTGTCGCCGGTGCCCGCCGGCACGGACGCCGGCACGGCGCCGGGCAGCGGCCTGTCGCCTGCCACGTCGCCGCGCGCGTCCGACCTGGTCGGTGCAGCCGAGCCGGCATTGGCGCCGACCGGCACTGCGGAGGCCGCGTCTGCGGCGGCTGTAACGGTCGCTGCAACGGCGGATGCAACGGTGGATTCCACGGTGCCCAGCTGGCTGGACGACCTTCAGCACGAGGCGCGCCGCCTGCTCGAGAGCGGCTCGCCGGACGTCTGGGAGCAGCTCACACGCCAGTTCGAGGGCCAGCTGATCCACACCGCGCTCGACCTCACGCGCGGCCGCCGCATCGAAGCGGCGCAGAAGCTCGGCATCGGCCGCAACACCATCACGCGCAAGATCCAGGAACTCGGTCTGGAGAACGACGGCCGCTGAGGGCGCCGGCGTAGCGTCCAGGCCGGCGCGGGGTCAGCCGCGCCAGTCGACCCAGCCCCCCGCTGCGGTGACCAGGATCAGCACGCCGAAGGCAATGCGGTACCAGCCGAAGGGCGTGAAGGTGTGGCCGGCGACGTAGCGCATCAGCCAGCGCACGCTGGCCCAGGCCGACAGCCACGACACCACGATGCCGACGGCGAACATCGGCACGTCCTCGGCGCGCAGCAGCGCGTGGTTCTTCAGCAGGTCGTAGCCGGCGGCGCCGAAGATCATCGGGATCGCGAGGAAGAAACTGAACTCGGTCGACGCCCGGCGCGACAGCCCGAGCAGCATGCCACCGATGATGGTGGCCCCGGATCGGCTGGTGCCCGGGATCAGCGCCAGGCACTGAACGAGGCCGATCTTCAACGCGTCCGTCCAGCGCACGTCGTCGACCTCGTGCACCCGCACCGTCGCGCCGGCGGCCTGCCGGCGCTCGGCCCACAGGATGATCACGCCGCCGACGATGAAGCCCAGCGCCACCACCACCGGCTGGAACAGCACGCCCTTGATGACGTCGGCGAACAGCACGCCGGCCACCGCCGCCGGCACGAAGCCGATGATCACGTTGGCGGCGAAGCGCTGCGCCGCCGGCTCGCTGCCCAGGCCGCGCAGCGTGCCCCACAGGCGCTCGGCGTAGATCGACAGCACGGCCAGGATCGCGCCGGTCTGGATCACGACCTCGAACAGCTTGATGTGCTCGCCGGTGAAGTCCATCAGCGAGGCGGCCAGGATCAGGTGGCCGGTGGAGGAGATGGGCAGGAACTCAGTGAGCCCTTCCACCAGGCCCATCACCAGGGCCTTGAGCAGCGTGACGACGTCCAAGCGCGGACTCCGGTTGCGGTGCGGCCCGCGGGCCTCAGTTGTCGAACTCGACGACGACGGGCGCGTGGTCGCTCGGACGGTCGTTCTTGCGCGGCATCTTGTCGATGCGGCACGCGCTCACGTGCGGCCGCATCGCCTCGCTGACCAGGATGTGGTCGATGCGCAGCCCCTGGTTCTTGCGGAACGCGAGGTTGCGGTAGTCCCACCACGACCAGCTCCTGGGCGGCTGCTCGAAGAGCCGGAAGGCGTCGCTCAGGCCGAGCGCCAGCAGGCGCTGGAACTGCGCACGCTCCTCGGGTGTGCAGTGGATCTGGCCGGCCCAGGCCACCGGGTCGTAGACGTCGCGGTCTTCGGGCGCGACGTTGAAGTCGCCCATCAGCACCAGTGCCGGATGGCGTGCCATCTCGCCGCGCACCCAGTCGTGCAACGCGTCCTGCCAACGCATCTTGTAGGCGAACTTGTCGGTCCCCGGCGCCTGGCCGTTCGGGAAGTAGCCGCCGATCACGCGCACACGCCCGAGCGGGCTGTCGATGGTGCCGGCGATCACGCGTGCCTGCTCGTCGTCGAAGCCGGGGATGTTGCGCACCACGTCGTCGGCCGGCGTGCGCGACAGCAGCGCGACGCCGTTGTAGGTCTTCTGCCCGTGCCACTGCGCCTGCCAGCCGGCGGCGGCGAGCTCGGCGTGCGGGAACTTGTCGTCGGTCAGCTTGGTTTCCTGCAGCACGATGGC
>CAZQPN010000550.1:0-2487 GCA_964595215.1 uncultured Rubrivivax sp.
AGGCCGGCCATCGAGATGAACGACGCGGCGCTCATCCAGTCGGCCGCCGTGGCCATCCCGTTCATCACGGGGTTGACCTGACCGCCGGCGGCGTAGAACTCGCTGGTGGACCCGGCACGCGCCCAGATGGCGATGCCGATGTACAGCGCGAAGCTCAGTCCGACGACGATGTAGATGGTGGTTTGGAGTTCCATGGTCGCCTCAGTCCTCGTGCACGTCGAACTTGCGGTCGATCTCGCCCATCTTCTTGCCGTACCAGAAGATCAGCGCGATGAAGACGTAGATGGACCCTTGATGGGCGAACCAGAACCCGAGCGGATAACCGCCCAGATGGATCGAGTTCAGCATCGGGGCAAACAGGATGCCGGCCCCGAAGGACACCAGGAACCAGATGATCAGGATCTTGGTGAGCAGCCCCAGGGTGGCCTGCCAGTAGCCATGGCTGTCGTGATTCATTGACTTGCCTCCTCGCAACGCAGAGATGCGTGAGGCCACCGCGGGATTGCGGCGACCGTGGCCGGACTATCTGCGTGGGCTCTGACCGATCTCTGACGGCTTCCCAACAAACGCTGACAACTTCAGTGGGAACCCTCGCCCGACGTTTCTCCATGCGGGATCTGGTGCGGTGGCGCGGGTTTGCGAGAGGGCGGGTCGACCCGGGGGCGGCACTGTTAGCCTTCGCGCCATGTCCCCGACGCCGCCCCAGCCCCTCACGCGATCGCCCGTCGCCGCGGGCCTGGCCTGGGGACTCCTGGCCGCGGGCATCTGGGCGAGCTACGCGGTGCTGGCACGCCTGGCCATCAAGGCCGGGCTGAGCCCCGGGGACCTGACCCTGCTGCGCTTCCTGCCGGGCGGGCTGATCATGGCGCCCTTGCTGTGGCGCTGGGGCTGGCGCGACCTGGGCGGCATCGGCTGGCGGCGCGGGCTCGTGCTGGCGCTTCTCGCCGGCCCCGCCTTCAGCCTGCTGTTCATGAGCGGATTCACGCTCGCGCCGCTGGCGCATGGCGCCGTCATTGCGCCCGCGTGCCAGATGCTCGCCGGCGTCGGCCTGTCCGCCTGGCTGGCGCGCCAGCCGCTGACGCGCGAGACGGTGATCGGCGCCGGGCTGGTCGTCGTCGGGCTGGCCAGCATGGGTGGCGACGCGCTGCTGCACGGCCAGGGCGGCGCGACGCTGCTGGGCGACGCACTGTTCGCGCTCGCCGGTTGCTGCTGGGGCCTGTTCGGCGCGCTGTCGCGCCGCTGGATGGTCGATCCGCTGCGCGTGACCGGCGTCGTCGCCGTGCTGTCGCTGCTGATGTTCGCGCCGCTGTTCGCCGTCTGGGCCGACCTGGGCCGGCTGCGGGATGCCGGTGCCGCGATGCTGACCTTGCAGCTGCTGGCGCAGGGCGTGGGTGCGGGGCTCGTCGCGGTGCTGGCCTTCAGCCGGGCGGCGGCGCTGCTCGGCTCCGGACGCGCGGCCTTCTTCGGCGCGCTGGTGCCCGGTGCGGCGTCGCTGCTGGCGATCCCGGTGCTCGGCGAGGTGCCGACGACGCTTCAGGTGCTGGGCATCGTCGCGGTCGTCGCCGGGCTGCTGACGGCTTTCGGCGCGGTGCGCTTGCTGCTGGTGCGCGCGACCGGCTGAGCCGGCCGGCACGCACGGCAGTGTGCGGCGCGCAGGCCCGGTCAGCCGCGCTTGGCGACTAGGGTCAGGATGTCGTAGCTGGCGACGACCTCGCCGTGCTGGTTCGTCACCTCGACGTCCCAGGCCACCACGCCCTGGCCGATGCCGTCGGCGCCCTTCTTCTGCCGGTCGACCTTGCGCTTGGCCGTCAGGCGGGCCTGGATGGTGTCGCCGATGGCCACCGGCTTGACGAAGCGCAGCGTGTCCAGCCCGTAATTGGCCAGCACCGGGCCGGGCGCCGGCGAGACGAACAGCCCGGCCGCCGCCGACAGCACGAAGTAGCCGTGCGCGATGCGCTGGCCGAAGGCCGAGTCCTTGGCCGCGATGGCGTCGAAGTGCATGTAGAAGTAATCGCCGCTGATGCCGCCGAAGGCGACGATGTCCGCCTCGCCCACGGTGCGGCGGTGCGTCAGCAGGCTCTCGCCGATGCGCAGGTCCTCGAAGTGGCGGCGGAACGGATGGACCTCGGTCTCGATGCGCGCCGCGCCGCGCACGTATTCGCCGGTGACCGCGGCCAGCATCGTCGGCGAGCCCTGCACCGCGCAGCGTTGCAGGTGATGCTTGACGGCGCGCACGCCGCCGAGCTCCTCGCCGCCGCCGGCGCGCCCCGGACCGCCGTGCTTGAGCATCGGCAGCGGCGAGCCGTGGCCGGTGGACTCGGGCGCGGCCTCGCGGTCGAGCACCAGCAGGCGGCCATGGTGCGCCGCCGCCACTGGAATGGCGCGCGCCGCCGTCGCCGGGTCCTTGGTCACCAGCGTGCCGACCAGGCTGCCCTTGCCGCGCGCCGCCAGTGCCAGCGCCTCATCGAGATCGTCGTAGGGCATCAG
>CAZQPN010000551.1:0-1258 GCA_964595215.1 uncultured Rubrivivax sp.
GCGCCACGCGCGGGTGCTCGAAGGCCATCATCCCGTAGGACTCGAGGAACAGCAGCTGGACGTCGCGCCCGCGCAGTCCCGCCAGCGCCACCTCGGGCGGCGCCGCCAGCGCCGCGTCCATTGCCGGCGAGGTCGGCAGCGCGGCCTCGAGCCGCCCGGGCAGGAAGGCCGTGCCCAGCAGCAGCGCCTGGCGCGCGTAGGTGGGGGTCACCGGCTGGGTCACCAGATGCCAGGTCAGCGACGGCGCCGTACCGGCCAGGTGCGCGGCCACCGCCGCCACGGCCAGCCCGGTCGGCGCCCAGGTCCAGCGGGCGCGCAAGGCGTAGGGCGCGGCCTCCCGCACCACCGTGCCCATGGCCCAGCGCAGCAGTGCATACAGAGCCCAAAGCACGAGGGCGACGATCGCGACCGCCGCGACGCCGACCCACCACGGATGGTCGCGCGCCGACACCCACAGGAAGCGCGGGATCTGCTGCCCGTCCCAGTACAGGTTGACCGCGCGGCCGAACAGCGTCGGCACCGTGACGTCGGCATAGCGGCCGAGCACAAGCAGCAGGTAGCCCAGGCTCAACCCGGCGACGGCACGCGGCCCGGGCACGCCGCGCCAGGCGACGCCGGCCAACAGCAGCAGCCACAGGGCGACGAACTCCGGCGCCAGGCGGGGGTCCGGCACGATGCCTGGCGTCGGCCACCAGTTGCGAAAGCTCAGCACCGCGTTGAGCACGGCGAGCGCCAGCAGCGCGAGCAGGGCCCGGTGCGCCGCGCCGCCGGTCGGCGGCCCGTTGTCTCGCGGCCCGCCCGCCGGCCCCTGCTCTGCGTTCAACACCACGTCGCCGATCCCGAATCCGATGCGAAGGCGCGAGGATGCCACGTGGCCCGCGCGGACGCCGGCGGCGGGCCGCATACGCCGGCGCGCCGGCCGGCCATTTCATACCCGCCATACCCTCGATGCCGCCGTCGCGGAGGTCCGCGCCCCGCGGCGGTACCGGCGGTGCGGTCTGCGTCTACGATGGCCCATGCCGCCGCGCGCCGCCACCGGCCCGGGCCCGCCTCGCCGTGGCCGCGATCCGGCGCCCCACACGCCCGACCACGAAAGGACCCGCTCCATGATCGTCACCACCACGCCGCAGATCGACGGCCAGACCATCACCCGCTACCTCGGCGTCGTCGCCGGCGAGGCCATCCTCGGCGCCAACGTCTTCAAGGACCTGTTCGCCGGCATCCGCGACCTCGTCGGCGGCCGCTCGGCGACCTACGA
>CAZQPN010000551.1:1358-2485 GCA_964595215.1 uncultured Rubrivivax sp.
ACGGCGTCGGCGCTGGTCGACGCCTTCGGCCTGTCGCCACACCTCGACAAGCCGATGCACATGCTGTCAGCCGGCAGCCGGCGCAAAGTCGGCCTGGTCGCGGCCGCCGCCAGCGGCGCTGCGCTGACGCTGCTCGACACGCCCTTCGCCGCGCTCGACGTCGCGTCCGGCCGCGTGCTCGCCGAACTGCTGGCCGAGGCGGCCGACGACGCCGGACGCGCCTGGGTGGTGGCCGACCACGGGCTGCCGCCGGCGCTCGCGGGG
Source organism: uncultured Rubrivivax sp. (assembly GCA_964595215.1). GTDB lineage: Bacteria > Pseudomonadota > Gammaproteobacteria > Burkholderiales > Burkholderiaceae_C > Rubrivivax. The sequence continues at coordinate 1,623 of CAZQPN010000551.1, forward strand.
GCGCCGCTGGCCGGCACCGTCGACCTGGGCGACTGACGGCGGCGACCGGACGCCGGCCACGCCGCGCGCCGACCGATCCGCCGCCGCCCCCGCGACCGTCAGGCCGCGCCCGGCGCGCCCACCGGCGGCGTCGGTACACCGGCGACGTGTGCCGACGCCCGCATCGCGTTGGCATACGGCCGCAGCGCCGTCTCGTCCAGCGTCTCGTGGGCCAGCAGTTCACGCGCGCCGCGCTCGAGCACCTCGCGGTGTGCCGTCAGCATCGCCAGCGCGCGGTCGAACGCCTGCTGCACGATGTCGTGCACCGCGTGGTCGATTCGCTCCTGCGTCTCGGGGCTGCCGCGCCAGCCCGGCGCGTCCATGCCCGGCACGTCGAGGAAGCGCGGGCGCGGCGCCTCGAACACGACGTGGCCGAGCGCCTCGACCATGCCGTAGCGCATCGCCATGTCGCGCGCGATGTCGGTCACCTTCGCGAGGTCGTCGGCGGCGCCGGTGGACAACTCGCCGAACACCAGCACCTCGGCGGCGCGTCCGCCGAGCAGCACCATGACCTTGTGCTCCAGCTCGCGGCGCGTCATCAGGAAGCGGTCCTCGGTCGGGCGCTGGATGGTGTAGCCCAGGGCGCCGATGCCGCGCGGGATGATGGAGACCTTGTGCACCGTGTCCATGCCCGGCAGCGCCAGCGCGACCAGCGCGTGCCCCATCTCGTGGTGGGCCACGACCTCGCGCTCGTGCGCGTTGAGCACGCGGTTGCGCTTCTCCAGCCCGGCGACGATGCGCTCCATGGCCATCGTGAAGTCGGCCAGCGTCACCTCGTCGCCGCCGCGGCGGGTGGCCGCCAGCGCCGCCTCGTTGACTAGGTT
>CAZQPN010000552.1:0-2484 GCA_964595215.1 uncultured Rubrivivax sp.
GACGTGTTCGTGCCGATGGACTGGGTCATCGGCGGCGAAGAGATGGTCGGCCAGGACTGGCGTATGCTGATGCAGCGCTTGGCCGCGGGCCGCGGCGGCTCGATCTACGGCGCCGTCTCGGCGACAGAAGTCGTCTGGTTCGCGCTCGCCATCCTGCTCATCGGCGTGCGGCTCATCGGCCGGCTGCGGCGTGAAAGGAACGGTATCGCCGACATCGGGTTTGAGAGCGTGCTGGTGCTTGTTCTATACGCGCTGGGCGTCGCCGCTCTCGTCACCGCCTGACGGTGCGGATGAATGAATGAACGGGAACAACAAGGGACCGCAAGATGACGGCGACGAATGAATCCAGAACGGCGACCCTGTACCGGATGGTGATGCCCGATCACGTTTGTCCCTACGGTCTCAAAGCCAAGGACCTGCTCGAACGCGAGGGCTATGAAGTCAATGACGAGCGGCTCGCGTCGCATGAGGCCACCGCGGCCTTCAAGAAGGAGCACGGCGTGGACACCACGCCGCAGATCTTCATCGGCGGCAAGAAAATCGGTGGCTACGACGCGCTGCGCGAGCACTTCGGACAGGAAGTGAAGGATGCCGACGAGACCAGCTATGCCCCCGTCGTCGCGCTGTTCTCGATGGCCGTCGCGATGGGCCTGGCGATCTGCTGGCTCGCCTACGGCACGGTGTTCACCATCGCGCTGCTGCCGAAGTTCGTTGCCGTCTCGATGTGTCTGCTGGCGCTGCAGAAGCTGCAGGACGTCGAATCCTTTTCGACCATGTTTCTCAACTACGATCTGTTGGCCCGCCGATGGGTGCGCTACGGCACGCTCTATCCCTTCGGCGAAGCCCTGGCAGGCGTGCTGATGCTGGCGGCCGTGCTGGACTGGATCTCGGTGCCCATCGCCCTGTTCATCGGCACCGTCGGTGCCGTGTCGGTGTTCAAGGCCGTCTACATCGACAAGCGAGAGTTGAAATGCGCCTGCGTGGGCGGCAACAGCAAGGTGCCCCTGGGCTTCGTGTCGCTGACCGAAAACCTGATGATGATCGGCATGGGCTTGTGGATGCTCTTCATGTGAACCGCCAAGCCGTCTTCGGGCCCGCGGCCGGGCCGCACGATGTCGATCCTGCGCTTCAGTCGATGCGTTTCATGACCTTGGGTGCCGTGATGCCGTGCAGCACGACCGACAGCACGATGATCATCCCGGCCAGGGCCCAGAGTTCGCGCGCGACGCGCTCTTCGAAGACGCCGTGGCCGAGCCCGTAGGCCAGGTAGTACACCGTGCCGATGCCGCGAATGCCCAGCGCGGAGATGGACAGGCGCTGCGACAGGGGCAACCCGCTTCGCCACAGGGGCCGACCATGCCGGCCAGCGGCCGGACGACCAGCAGCAGCAGCAGCGCCAGCGCGGCCTGCTGCCACCCGACGCCGGCGAGCAGCCCTTGTGCGACGGCGATGCCGAGCGCCAGCAGCAGGACGACCAGCAATAGATACTCCAGTTGCTCGGAGAAGTCGTGCAGCGCGTGGTGGTATGCATGGTTCTTCTCGAAGCGCCGAAAGGTCAGTGCGGCGACGAAAACCGCGATGAACCCGTAGCCGTGAACCAGCTCAGTCGAGCCGTAGGCCACGAGGGTGAGCGCCAGCGCGACGAAGCCGTCGCTGATCGCATCCGGCGGGCTCAGGCGGAAGACCACCCAGGCCACTGCCCAGCCGATCAGCAGGCCCGCGCCGGTACCGGCCGCGATCTTCCAGATCACACTGACGGTCAGCCACTCGACAACACCATGCGTCGCCAACCCGGTCAAGGACAGCATGATCGCGAGATGAACGAACGGAAAGGACAGTCCGTCGTTCAGGCCGGCCTCGCTGGTCAGCGCGAAGCGGACCTCGGGCTCCTTGCCTGATTGACCAGGCGGGCCGACCTGTACGCTGGCCGCGAGCACCGGGTCGGTCGCGGCCGTGGCCGCCCCGAGCAGCATCGCCGCCGCCAGGGGCAGGCCAACCAGCCAGATGCCGCCCAGGGCCATGGCGGCGATGCACAAGGGCATGGTCACCGCGAGCAGGCGCCAGGTGCTGGCCCAGGCCCGCCAGCCCAGTGGGCGGTCCAGTTTCAGGCCCGCGCCCACCAGAGAGATGATCACCGCCATCTCGCTCAGCCGCTCGATCAGGGTGCCGTGCCTGATCGGGTCGATGCGCGGGATGTCGGTCCAAAGCAGGGGCAGCAGCATGCCGCCACCCAGATAGAGCATTGGCATCGAGACGGGCCTTCCGTGCAGATAGCGCGGCAAGACGGCGCCCGCCAACAGGCCCAGGCCGATGATCAGCAGGGTCAGGCTATAGGTCATCGTCGTCCCTCCGTCTGCAACGGAGGTCGCAGGTCAGGAATCGGCCGCCGCTGCGTCAAGGGCGCCCTGGACGGCGAGTCGGGTCAGCCGGTCGGTGACAGACCGCGGGTGATCCAGCGACAGGCGCTCCAGGCAGGCGTGCCGT
>CAZQPN010000553.1:0-2481 GCA_964595215.1 uncultured Rubrivivax sp.
CTCCCCCCGGGAGAAGGTGGCGCGCAGCGCCGGATGAGGGTCCGACCGAAGCGCAATCTTCCTTCCCGCGCCCCTGTAGGGCACGCGTGCCGCGTGCCGAAAAATCTCGCCCTGCATCCAACCCGCCAGGCACCCCGCGGCAAGCGACACGTCGCCCTACAACGGCGTTCGCCGTCGCCGCCGATGGGGCGATACGTTCACCCCGGAAACACTGCTTACCCACGCCCAAAACCAACATCCCCCCACCAATCCCCCAAAACCTGCCAATACAAACCCCAATGCAGTAGGATCAAACCTCAACGCAAGCAACGAACCTTGGGGGTTCTATGGCGGTTACGGTGGCCACGGTCTGCGAGACCGTGCCGGGGGAGCGCCGCGTCGCGCTTACGCCGGAAATAGCGAAGAAACTCAAAGCGGCTGGCGTCTCGGTACTGCTGCATAGCGGCGCCGGACTCAAGGCCAATTTCCCCGATACGGCCTATGCCGATGTCGAAGCCAACGCGGATGCCCAATCCGTACTGGCCAAAGCCGGCGTCCTGCTGAAAGTCCAGCCGCCCACCGCAGAAGAAATCGCCGCCCTGCCCGAAGGCGCCGTCATCATCGGCTACCTCGCACCGCATGCCGACGATGCCCGCATCAAGGCGCTGCGCGACCGCAAGCTCACCGCCTTCTCGATGGAACTGCTGCCGCGCACCACGCGCGCGCAGGCGATGGACGTGCTGTCCTCGCAGGCCGGCATGGCCGGCTACAAGGCGGTGCTGATCGCGGCCGATACCTGCGGCAAGTTCTTCCCCATGCTCACCACCGCGGCCGGCACGGTGCGGCCCTCCAAGGTGCTGATCGTCGGCGCCGGCGTGGCCGGCCTGCAGGCCATCGCCACCGCGCGCCGTCTCGGTGCCCAGGTGGAAGGCTTCGACGTACGTCCCGAAACCAAGGAGCAGATCGAATCGCTCGGCGCCAAGTTCCTTGATCTTGGCGTCTCGGCAGCGGGCGAGGGCGGTTACGCCCGCGAACTCACCGCCGAAGAACGGGCCGAACAGCAGCGCCGCCTGGCCGAACACCTGAAGGGCATCGACGTGGTGGTCACCACCGCCGCCGTGCCCGGCCGCGCCGCGCCCAAGATCATCACCGCCGCCATGGTGCAGGGCATGAAGGCCGGCGCCGTGATCGTGGATCTGGCCGCCGAAACCGGCGGCAACTGCGAGCTCACCAAGCCCGGCGAAACCGTCGATGTGGGCGGCGTCACCATCGTCGGCCCCACTCATCTGGCCAGCCGCGGCGCGATCCACGCCAGCGAGATGTACGCCCGCAACCTGTTCAATTTCCTCAGCCTGATGCTGAAGGACGGCGAGCTGGCCATCGACTGGGAGGACGACCTGATCCAGGGCTGCTGCCTCACCCACGCCGGCGAGATCCGCCACGCACCAACCAAAACACGAGTGGAGGGAGCAGCCTGATGGACGGATTCCTGGCGCTATACGTCTTCATGCTGGCCGCCATCTGCGGCCACATCATCATCTCGCGCGTGCCGGTGATCCTGCACACGCCGCTGATGTCCGGTTCCAACTTCGTGCACGGCATCGTGCTGGTCGGCGCCATGATCGCGCTTGCCCATGCGCAAACCCCGCTGGAACGCGGCATCGGCTTCGTCGCGGTGCTGCTGGGCGCCGGCAATGCGGTGGGTGGCTACGTGGTCACCGAACGCATGCTGGAGATGTTCAAGTCCAGCAAGAAGAAGGAGGGCTGATCCATGGACTTCAGCCTTCCGCAACTGCTCGACTTCCTGGCCAAGGCCAGCTACTTCGTCGCCGCCCTGCTGTTCATCCTGGGCCTGATGAAGATGGGCTCGCCGGTCACCGCCAAGAAGGGCATCCGCTGGGCCGGCGTCGGCATGGTCATCGCCACCCTGGTCACCTTCGTCGCGCCCGGCACCTGGGGCGAGCACGGCATCGACCAGACCAACCTGATCCTGATGGTGGTGGCGATTGCCCTGTCCTACGTGTTCTGGATCTGGGGCAAGAAGGTACCCGTCACCGACATGCCGCAGATGGTCGCCATCTTCAACGGCATGGGCGGCGGCTCGGCCGCGGCCATCGGTGCGGCCATGCTGATCACCTCGGCCAATTACGAAGGCGTCTGCACGCCGGCCGCCAGCGCCGCGCATGCCTGCCTCGACCAGACCAAGCTGATCCTCGCCATCCTGGGCTCCTTGATCGGCGCAATTGCCTTCTCCGGCTCGGTCATCGCCTGGGCCAAGCTCGATGGCCGCCTCGACAAGACCTTCCGCTTCGGCGGCCAGCAGATCGTCAACCTGCTGTGCTTCCTCACCGCACTGGGCCTGGGCGCCTTCCTGGTGTTCGCGCTGGACGTGAACATCATCATCGCCTTCTTCGTGGTGGCGCTGATCTTCGGCGTGCTGATGACCCTGCCGATCGGCGGCGCCGACATGCCGGTGGTGATCTCGCTGTACAACGCCTTCAC
>CAZQPN010000554.1:0-2470 GCA_964595215.1 uncultured Rubrivivax sp.
CAGCGGCCACATCGGCATCCTCGGCGTCGACAAGGACGGCAGCGAGTGGTACCAGATCACCGTCGGCGGCGCCGACGGCAGCGCGCGCGGCGGGCCGGCAACGGCCGGGCGCGTGATCGGGCCGGCCTTCGCCGCCGACGAGGTGCCCGACGCCATCGAGGCGCTGATCGACGTCTACCGGCGCGAGCGGCGCGATGGCGAGCGCTTCGCGCAGGTCGCGGGCCGGCTGGGCACCGCGCCGTTCCGCACCGCCGCCGACGCCGTGCGTCGCAGCACCGGGCACACGAACGGCCCCGCCCTCGCCGAGCGCATCCGCGCCACGGCGGCGGATGCCGCCTGAGTCCGACGCCAAGGAGCCCCGAATGCAGTTCTTCGACACCGACGCCGCCCTGCCCGACGGCGCCGTGATCCTGGCCAACACGGACGACGTGCTGGCATGCGCCGACGCGCTGCGCGACGCCACGGTCCTCGTGCTCGACTTCCCGGCCTGGACCGACGGCCGCGCCTATTCGCAGGCCGTGGTGCTTCGAGCACGGCTGCGCTTCGCCGGCACCCTCGTCGCCACCGGCGAGGTGGTCGCCGACATGCTGCCGCTGCTGCGACGCTGCGGCTTCGACGCCGTGCGTCTGGCGCCCGGGCAGCAGCGCGAGGCGGCCGAGCGCGCGCTCGGCTGGTTCGACGGCCACTACCAGGGCGACGCCAGGCAGCCGCTGCCGCGCTTCGCGCGCGCGCCCGACGCGGCGCCGAACCGCGCCCTGGAAATCGCGCGATGAGCACGGTCGTCGCCTGCGGCAGGCCGGCTGGCCGCCCGCCACCGCAGTGTGCGTGGTCTCCGGCGCCGGCGCCCCCGACGTCCGGGTGAGCCACCACTGGCCGGCGACACTGGCGGAGGCGGCGCTGGCGGAGGCGGCGCTGCTGCACGCGGGACGTCCGGCGGTGGTGACCGGTGGCACGGCGGTGGACCCGGCCAACGCGGCGCCTCCAAAGACCGCGGCGCCCGAGCGCCCTCGTCAGCGCGCGTTGGCCCACGCCGCATAAAATCGGGTGACCGTCGAGCGGCAGCGGGCCGATACGGTCCGGTGCGGGCGCAGCGCTGCGCCACCCCAACCACGAGCCAAGAGCCGTTTCATGACCCACGTCGTTCTCGAATCCTGCATTCGCTGCAAGTACACCGATTGCGTCGACGTCTGCCCGGTGGACTGCTTCCGCGAGGGGCCGAATTTCCTGACGATCGACCCCGACGAGTGCATCGACTGCGCCGTATGCATTCCCGAGTGCCCGGTCAACGCCATCCTGCCCGAGGAGGACGTGCCGAACGACCAGTTGCACTTCATCAAGCTGAATGCCGAGCTGGCGCGCAAGTGGCCGAGCATCACCAAGCGCAAGGCACCGCTGCCGGACGCCGACGACTGGAAGGACAGGAAGGACAAGCTGGACCAGCTGGCCCGCTGAGACACGCGATGGAACCCACCGCCAACCCCGAAGTCGCCGACACGGCGCGCAGCCACGACGGTCCGATCGAGACCGATGCCGTCATCGTCGGCGCCGGCCCGGTCGGCCTGTTCCAGGTCTTCGAGCTCGGGCTGCTCGAGATCAAGGCCCACATCGTCGACTCGCTGGCCTACCCCGGCGGGCAGTGCATCGAGCTCTACCCGGACAAGCCGATCTACGACATCCCGGCGGTGCCGGTGTGCACCGGCAAGGAGCTGACGGACAACCTGCTCAAGCAGATCGAGCCCTTCGGCGCCACCTTCCACCTCGGCCAGGAGGTGACCGTGGTCGCCAAGCGCGCCGACGGTCGCTTCGACGTCGAGACGTCCAAGGGCACGCGCTTCGTCAGCAAGACCATCTTCATCGCCGGCGGCGTCGGCTCGTTCCAGCCGCGCACGCTGAAGGTCGACGGCATCGAGAAGCACGACGGCACGCAGCTGTTCTACCGCGTGAAGAGCCCGGCCCAGTTCGCCGGCAAGAACCTCGTCATCGTCGGCGGCGGCGACTCGGCGCTGGACTGGACGCTGAACTTCGTCCAGGAGGGCCCGAACAAGGCCGAGAGCGTGATCCTGCTGCACCGGCGCGACGGCTTCAAGGCCGCGCCCGCCAGCGTCGCGAAGATGAAGGAGCTGTGCGACGCCTACGAGATGCAGTTCATCGTCGGCCAGGTCACCGGCTTCGAGGAGAAGGGTGAGCGCCTCACGCACATCAAGGTCACCGGCGGCGACGGCGTCACGCGCGTGGTGCCGCTGGACGTGCTGCTGGTGTTCTTCGGCCTGAGCCCCAAGCTGGGCCCGATCGCCGAGTGGGGGCTGGCGCTGGAGCGCAAGCAGATCGTCGTCGACACCGAGAAGTTCGAGACCAGCATCCCCGGCATCTTCGCGGTGGGCGACGTCAACACCTACCCGGGCAAGAAGAAGCTCATCCTGTCGGGCTTCCACGAGGCCGCGCTGGCCGCCTTCGGCGCCAGCCCCTACGT
>CAZQPN010000555.1:0-2467 GCA_964595215.1 uncultured Rubrivivax sp.
GCCGAACACCGTGCCCTGGCCGCAGCCGGTGGTGACGACGCGCCGCGCCGTGCGCGCCTCCAGGTCCGGCAGACCGGCACGCGTGCGCACCGCGGCGGCCGCCACGTCCCAGTCGACGGTGATCGACTCGATCTGGTCGGCGCGTGTGATCAGACGCTGGTTGCGCAGGTAGCCGAGCACGAGCAGCTCGGGCATCGCGCCGAGCGTCATCAGCGTGACGAGTTCGCGCTTGTCGACGAACACCGTCAGCGGCCGCTCCGCCGGGATGTGCAGCGGGCGGCGCTCGCCGTACTCGTCGAGGATCACGATCTCGCGCAGCAGGCTGCCACGGGCCGCCGTCAGGCGCGGCGCATCGGCCACCAACCGAGGCACGGTGGCGTCGTCGCCGGCAGGCGGAATCAGCGGGTCGGTGGCGGCCATGCGATCGGGAGACGTTGCCGCCCCGCTCAGGTGGTGCGCGGCGCGCCGGCCATCGCCGGCGCGGCACCGGCCGAACGCTGGGTCGGGATCTTGCCGGCCTTCACGTCGTCGTACCAGAGTTCGTGGTGCTCCTTGGCCCAGCCCTCGTCGACGTAGCCCGTGCGCATCGCGTCGAGTGCGCCCTTCATGCCCAGGGTGCCCATGTAGATGTGGCCGAGGAAGAGCGCCATCATGACCATCGACGCGGTCGCGTGCACCATGTGCGCGACCTGCATCTCGCCACGCGTGTTGACCATGCCCGGCACGATCTGGTTGAGGAACAGCCCCGAGACCGCGACCACCAGCCCGAGCACGAACACACCGCCCCAGAAGACGACCTTCTCGCCGGCATTGAAGCGGTGCGACGGCACTTCGTGCGACCCGAACAAGCCGCCGAAACTCTTGATCCACGCCCAGTCGCCCGCGCGCGGGAGGTTGTCGCGCACGAAGGTGACGATCATCACCAACAGCGAGACGAGGAACAGCGGTCCGACGAAGTTGTGCACGGTCTTCAACGCGTACGTCAGGTAGCCGAACAGCGTGGCGCCGAGGATGGGCAGCAGGAAGAACTTGCCGAAGGCCATCACGATGCCCGACACCGCCAGCACGACGAAGGCCGCCGCGTTGAGCCAGTGCGCAGCCCGCTCGAAGGGCGTGAAGCGCTCGATCTTGCGGCCGGTGTCGGGCACATGGCCGCCCATCGTCCCCTTGCCGACATACATGAGCGCGAGCGCAGCCACCGCGATCAGGATCAGCGACCCGCCGTACGGGATGATCCAGTTGTTGCGGACCTGGCGCCAGGCTTCCCCGGCGGTCGTGTACTGCGACCCGGGATACTGGACGAAGGACTGGATCAGGACACCCTTCTCGGCGCCCGGCAGGCTGACGATGCCCTGCTGCTCCCCGGACTCGCGCACGGCGCGCCACAGCGGGGCGTTGTTGCCGGGCTGCGAAATGGCGCGCTGGGCGTTGCTCTCGTCAGGCCTGGGCTCGGCGGGGGCGGTAAAGCCGGCCGGCGGGCCGGCGGGCGCCGCCGATTGCGCCGTCGCCAATGCGGGGACCGACAGGGCAAACGCCAGGCCGACCAGCGCGACCGCCCGCCGCAGCATGCCGGCGCTGGCGGTCGCCCACGCTCGGGACAGCGGATCCTTCAGTGCGTGAATCATCTGGGACTCCTCGTGCAGCAGCCGGCCGGCCAGCCGATCAACTCGCACCACCGATGCGTACGTACTCGTTCTGGCCCTGCCCCCGGCGCCGCATCTGCTCTTCCCAACTGGCCTGGTCACCCGGCTTCCAGCCGTCGATGACGTGGGGGTTGCTGGCGCCCTGCCACGAGGGCTGGCCCGCCTTGGCACCAGCGGGCAGGTCCTGGGGCTGGTCGGTGCAGGCCGACAGCAGGGCGACGGCCACCGGCGCCAGCATGAATCGCAGGATTCCGTTCATGACTTGCGGCCCTCCGTCGGCTTGCCGTAGGCCGTGCCCCAGCCCCAGACCTCGCTGCCCTTGCCGCGTGTCAGCACGCGGGTGCGGAAGATGTCGGCCACCATGTCGCCGTCGCCACCGATCAGCGCCTTGGTCGAGCACATCTCGGCACAGGCCGGCAGCTTGCCCTCGGCCAGGCGGTTGCGGCCGTACTTCTCGTTCTCCGCAGCACTGCCGCTCTCCTCCGGGCCACCGGCGCAAAAGGTGCACTTGTCCATCTTGCCTCGCATCCCGAAGGTCCCGTTGCTCGGGAACTGCGGCGCGCCGAAGGGGCAGGCGTAGCTGCAGTAGCCGCAGCCGATGCAGGTGTCCTTGTCGTGCAGCACCACGCCGTCCTCCGTGCGGTAGAAGCAGTCGACGGGGCACACCGCCATGCACGGCGCGTCGCTGCAGTGCATGCACGCGACCGAGATGCTCTTCTCGCCCGGCACACCGTCGTTCATGGTGACCACGCGGCGGCGGTTGACACCCCAGGGCACGTCGTTCTCGGCCTTGCAGGCGGTGACGCAGCCGTTGCACTCGATGC
>CAZQPN010000556.1:0-2457 GCA_964595215.1 uncultured Rubrivivax sp.
CGCGCCAGGGCCGCAACGTGCCCTTCGCCTACAACCGCAAGGAGGCCAAGGACCACGGCGAGGGCGGCTCGCTGGTCGGCGCGCCGGTCGCCGGGCGGGTGCTGATCGTCGACGACGTCATCTCCGCCGGCACCTCGGTGCGGGAGTCGATCGCGATGATCACGGCCGCCGGGGCCACCCCGTGCGGCGTGGCGATCGCGCTCGACCGGCAGGAGCGGGCGGCCGAGGATGGCCGAGACCTGCCCTGGTCGGCCGTGCAGTACGTGACCCGCGAGCTTGGACTGGAAGTGGCGGCGATTGCGACCCTTGATGACCTGTTGCAGTATCTGCAGAACGGTCACGATACGGACCTGCGTGGTCACGCTGCCCCGGTGCGGGCGTACCGCGCGCGTTACGGGGTGTAAGTCCCTGCCCGTTTTTGTCGTGCAGCGTCGCGCGGGTTCGCCTCGCCCGGCGCCGCACCTTACAGTCGGACGACCCATCCGCCATGAACCGCCCGCGATCCATGCCCAAGCCCCGCCTGCCCACCCTGCGCGGTGGCCGCCGCCTGCCGGTGCTGGCCGCCTTGCTCGGGGGGTTGGCGGTGTCGGCAGCGCTGGCCCAGCCCGCCTCGCCGCCGCCGGCGGGCATCTACACCTGCATCGACGACCGGGGGCGCCGGCTGACGTCGGATCGCCCGATCCCAGAGTGCCGCGCCAAGGAGCAACGCATCCTGAACCGCGACGGCTCGCTGAAGGACATCCTGCCGCCGGTGCTGACCCCCGTGGAGCGTGCAGAGAAGGACGCGCGCGACCGCCGCGAAGCCGAAGTGCGGGCCGCCCAGGCCGACGCCGTGCGTCGCGACCGCAACCTGATGGCGCGGTTCCCGGACGAGGCGACGCACGACCGGGCGCGCGAAGCCGCGCTCGAGGCGGTGCGGGCGTCGATCAGCGACTCCGCGCGGCGCATGACCGAGCTGGCCGCCGAGCGCAAGCCGCTGATCACCGAGTCCGAGTTCTACGTCGGCCGCGCGTTGCCGGCGACGCTGCAGCTGCGGCTGGACACCAACGAGGCGGCGATGGCGGCCCAGCGCAGCATCCTGCAGACGCAGGAAGCCGAACTGGCGCGCGTCAACCGCCTGTACGACGCCGAGCTCGAGCGCCTGCGCCTGCTCTGGGCAGGCGCCGCGCCGGGATCGATCCCGACGGTGGCGTCGGCGGCCACGTCGGGGCCGATCCGGCCCTGAGCGATCGGCCGGCGAGGCGCCGGCCGCCGCCTGACCGGCGCGTGCGTCAGCCCAGCTTGCGCCGCAGCAACTCCGAGGCCTGCGCCGGATTGGCCTTGCCCTGCGAGGCCTTCATGACCTGACCGACGAGCGCGTTGAAGGCCTTGTCCTTGCCGGCGCGGAACTCCTCGACCGACTTGGCGTTCTTCGCCAGCACCTCGTCGACGATGGCCCCGAGCGCACCGGCGTCGCTCATCTGCCTGAGGCCCCTGGTCTCGATCAGCGCGTCGACGTCCGTGCCTTCGCCCGCCCACAGCGCATCGAAGACCTGCCGCGCGGCGTTGTTCGAGATGGTGCCGTCGTGCACGCGGGCGAGCAGCGCGGCCAGGGTCGCCGGCGCGACCGGGCTGGCATCGATCGTCGCGCCCTGCGCGTTGAGCCGCTTGGAAACCTCGCCCATCAGCCAGTTGGCGACCGCCTTGGCCGGCACGCCGGCTGCCGCGCCGGCGTCGCGCGCGGCTTCGTAGAAAGCCGCGAAGGCGCGGGACTGCGTCATCATCGCCGCGTCGTACGGCGCCAGACCGTCGACGCGCTGGAGGCGCTCGGCCATCGCGCGCGGCAGCTCGGGCAGCGCGGCGCGCTCGCGCTCGACCCATTCGGGCGCGATCACCAGCGGCGGCAGGTCGGGGTCGGGGAAGTAGCGGTAGTCCTGCGCGTCTTCCTTGCTGCGCATCGCGCGCGTCTCGCCGGTCGCCGGGTCGAACAGCACCGTCGCCTGCTCGATCGGCAGGCCGTCCTCGAGCCGGTCGATCTGCCACTGCACCTCGAAGTCGATCGCCTGCTGCAGAAACCGGAAGCTGTTGAGGTTCTTGATCTCGCGCCGCGTGCCCAGCGCGCCGCCGGGCTTGCGCACCGAGACGTTGGCGTCGCAGCGGAAGCTGCCCTCCTGCATGTTGCCGTCGCAGATGCCGAGCCAGACCACGAGCGCATGCAGCGCCTTGGCATACTCCACCGCCTCGGCCGACGAGCGCATGTCGGGCTCGGTGACGATTTCCAGCAGCGGTGTGCCGGCGCGGTTGAGATCGATGCCGGTCAGGCCGTGGAAGTCCTCGTGCAGGCTCTTGCCGGCGTCCTCCTCGAGGTGGGCGCGCACCAGCCGCACGCGTCGCTCGACGCCGTCGAGCACGAAGGGCACCTCGCCGCCCTGGACGACCGGGATCTCGTACTGGCTGATCTGGTAGCCCTTGGGCAGA
>CAZQPN010000557.1:0-2455 GCA_964595215.1 uncultured Rubrivivax sp.
TCGAAGACCTGGAAGCCGCGCCGCGCGGCCTCCTGGCGCACCGCCTGGCTCACGCCGTGGGCGCTGAAGACCAGGGTCGCGCCGGGCGGGACGTCGGCCAGGTCCTCGATGAAGATCGCGCCCTTGGCGCGCAGGTCGTTGACGACGTAGGTGTTGTGCACGATCTCGTGGCGCACGTAGATCGGCGCGCCGAAGCGCTCCAGCGCACGCTCGACGATCTCGATCGCGCGGTCCACACCGGCGCAGAAACCGCGCGGCTCGGCCAGCACCACCTCGTCCAGGCTCTCGATGCGGGTCACCGTCATCACAACACCCCCAGCAGTTGCACCTCGAAGCGCACGGGCTGGCCGGCGAGCGGGTGGTTGAAGTCGAACAGCAGCCAGTCGTCACCGCACTCTCGTACGACGCCGGCATAGCTGGCCTGGCCGTCGGGCGTCGGGAACTGCACGACGTCGCCGACGGCGTACTCGGCGTCCGGGTCGCCCAGCTCGCGCAGCAGCGAGCGCTTGACGCGCTGCAGGAGGTCGACCGAGCGGTCGCCGAAGGCCGCACCCGCGGGCAGCTCAAAGCGCTCGTGCGCGCCTTCGGGCAGGCCCACGAGCAGCGCCTCCATCGCCGGCGCGAGCTGGCCCGCGCCGAGCGACAGCGTGGCCGGCTTGTCGCCGAAGGTACTGATCACGTCGGCGCCGTCGGGGCCGCTCAGGCGGTAGTGCAGGGTCAGAAAGGACCCCGGCTGCACGGTGTTCATCGGGGCGGTCGCGGCGGCTCGGGCCGCGCGGATAGACTGGGCTTGCATTCTACGAAACCCCCTCCTGCCCCACCCCCGCCCGTCCCTGTCCGACCCGCCCCGCGTCATGGCGTCCGAACGCAGCCCCACCGGCCTGAAGCAGCTGCCCGCAGACCAGCGGCCGCGCGAGAAGCTGCTCGCGCGCGGCGCCGCGGCGCTGGCCGACACCGAGCTGCTCGCGCTGCTGCTTCGCACCGGTCTGCCCGGGCAGGGGGTGTTCGCGCTCGCCGAGCAGGTGCTGCGGCGCTTCGGCGGCTTTGCCGGCCTGCTGCACGCCGACGCCTCGGCGCTGAAAGGCATCAAGGGCCTGGGGCCGGCCAAGCGCGCCGAGCTGGCCGCGGTGATCGAGATGGCGCGCCGCGCGCTGGCCGAACAGGTGGCCGAGCAGCCGGTGTTCGACGCCCCGGCCAAGGTCAAGGACTTCGTCGCGCTGCAGCTCGGCGGCAAGGCGCAGGAGGTCTTCGCGGTCCTGTTTCTCGACGGTCAGCACCGGCTGATCGTGCTGGAGGAGATGTTCACCGGCACCCTGACGCAGACCAGCGTCTACCCGCGCGAGATCGTCAAGGCGGCGCTCGCGCACAACGCCGGCGCCGTCATCCTGGCGCACAACCACCCGTCGGGCCTGGCCGAGCCGTCGCGCGCCGACGAGTTCCTGACCGCGCAGCTGAAGAGCGCGCTGGCACTGGTGGACGTGCGCGTGCTCGACCACCTGGTCGTCGGCCGCGGCCAGGTCGTGTCGCTCGCCGAGCGGGGGTTGATGTGAAGGCCGGCGTCAAGGCCAGCGGCCTGCACGAGCTGAAGCGGGTGCGCGACGAGCTGCGCCGGCGCGAGGCCGAGGCCCAGGCCGCGGTGGCGCGCGAACGCGAGCGCCAGCGTGCGATCGCGGCCGACCGTCACGCCTTCGCACGCGCCGTCGGACCGGTGCATGCGGTGCCGGCGCGCGACCTGGCCGAGATCGAGCGCAGGCGCCCGACACCGGAGCCGCGCCAGCGCGAAGCCGACGAGCGCGCCGCGCTGCAGGAGGCGCTGTCCGACGCCGTCGACATCGAGTCGCTGCTGCTCACAGACGACGGGCTGAGTTTCCGCCGCGCCGGCATCGGGCCGGACGTGGTGACGCGGCTGCGCCGGGGGCAATGGTCGATCCAGCAGCAGATCGACCTGCACGGCCTGACGCGCGACGAGGCGCGCGAGGCGCTGGCGGGTTTCATCCGCCGCACGCACCGCCACGGCCAGCGCTGCGTGCGCGTCGTGCACGGCAAGGGCCACGGCTCGCCGGGCCGCCAGCCGGTGCTCAAGGCCAAGGTGCAGCGCTGGCTGGCGCAGTGCCAGGAAGTGATCGCCTTCACGCAGGCCAGCGGGCCGCAGGGCGGTGCCGGCGCGCTGATCGTGCTGCTGGACGGCCGCGGCCGCTGACGCGGTCGGCCCCGCCGTCGCATCCCACGGCCGGTCTGGCAGGGCCGGTCGGATCGCCTGGCGCGAAGAGGCCCGCAGGGACCGCTTGGCGTCCCGGCTCACCCGCCCTTGTTGCGCATCCAGTCGGCGGTGCCGAAGAAGGCCTGCGCCAAGCGTTCGACCAGCGTCGGGTCGACGCCCTGCTCCTGCATCGCCGACATCATGCAGGCCATCCACTGGTCGCGCTCGGCGATGCCGATCGCGTAGGGCAGGTGG
>CAZQPN010000558.1:0-2442 GCA_964595215.1 uncultured Rubrivivax sp.
TCTTCATCAACCAGATCCGGATGAAGATCGGTGTCATGTTCGGCAGCCCCGAGACGACGACCGGCGGCAACGCGCTGAAGTTCTACGCCTCCGTGCGGCTGGACATCCGCCGCACCGGCAGCATCAAGAAGGGCGACGAGGTCATCGGCAGCGAGACCAAGGTCAAGGTCGTCAAGAACAAGGTCGCGCCGCCGTTCAAGACGGCGGAGTTCGACATCCTCTACGGCCAGGGGACCAGTCGCGAGGGCGAGATCATCGACCTCGGCGTCAACGCCCGCATCGTCGACAAGTCCGGCGCCTGGTACGCCTACAACGGCGAGAAGATCGGCCAGGGCAAGGACAACGCGCGCGAGTTCCTGCGCGAGAACCCCGAGCTGGCGCGCGAGATCGAGAACAAGGTGCGCGAGTCGCTGGGCATCCGCCCGCTGGGCAGCGCGCCGGTCGTCGCCGCCGAGTGAGCCCGCGGCCCGGGCCGCGCATGACACCGTCCGGCCTGTCGCTCAAGGGCCGCGCGTTGCGCTACCTGGCGCAGCGAGAGCACTCGCGGGCCGAACTCGCGCGTAAGCTGGCGCGCCACGCCATCGACCTGCCGCAGGCCAGTGCCGCGTCGCAGGTCGAGGCCGTCCTCGACGCGCTCGCCGCGGCCGGGCTGCTGAGCGACCGGCGCGCCGCCGAGGCACTGGTCTCGGCGCAGGCGCGCCGCTTCGGCAACCTGCGCCTGCGTCACGTGCTGCGGCAGCGCGGGGTCGGCGCCGACGATGCCGTGGCCGCGCTGGCCGCCGTTCAGGGCGACGAACTGGCGCGGGCGCTGGAGGTCTGGCGCCGTCGCTTCGGGGCGCCGGCCGAGGACGCCGCCGGCCGCGCCAAGCAGGCGCGCTTCCTGTCCGGCCGCGGATTCGGGGCGGATGTGGTGCGGCGCGTCGTGCGCGGGCTGCCCGACGACGACTGACGTTGCCGCTGTCCGGCCGCTGTCCGGCCGCTGACGGACCTCAGGCCGGCCGGACGCCCGCGGCACGGCGGGCGGTGACGGCGATCGGCCCCGCGGCGCCGTCGCGCTGTAAGTTATTGTTGCGGTGCCACATGCTAAATTCGCCGCCCGGCCAGCAGCCGCTGCCGCCCTGCCCCCCACCCGCCCGATGCCGCTTCCCCGCAGCCAGGCCTCGCGCCTGCTCCGTCACCGCCGCCAGGTCGACGTCCAGGTGTTCGCCCGCGACGACGGTCTGTGGGAGGTGGACGCCCGGCTGACCGACGTCAAGACCCGCGACACGCCGCTCGCCGGTGGCATGCGCCCGGCGGGCTCGCCGATTCACGACATGCTGCTGCGCCTGATCGTCGACCGCTCGCTGACCATCGTCGACAGCGGCGCCGAGTCGCTCCAGGTGCCCTACCCCGGCGAGTGCGACGCCCACGGCGACGTCTACGGCCGGCTGGTCGGCCTGAACCTGCTGCAGGGCTTCCGCCAGGCGCTGCGCGAACGGGTCGGCGGCGTGCTCGGCTGCACCCACATCACCGAGCTGGCGCAGACGCTGCCGACCGCCGTCGTGCAGGCCTTCGCCGGCGACGTCATCGACACGCGCGGAGACGGTGGCGAGCGTCCGTTCCAGATCGACCGCTGCCACGCGCTGCGCAGCGACGGCCTGGCCGTGCGGCTCCACTACCCGCGCTGGGCCCGCGCCACCACCGACACCGCGGCCGACCCCGTCCGCAACCCCGCCTGACCGGCCCCACTCCTGCCAAGGACACTCCATGAAGATCCACGAATACCAGGCCAAGGAACTGCTGCGCGCCCACGGCGTGCCGGTGCCGCGCGGCTATCCCGCCTTCACCGTGCGCGAGGCGGAGGAGGCGGCCCAGAAGCTCGGCGGCAGCGTCTGGGTCGTGAAGGCGCAGATCCACGCCGGCGGCCGCGGCAAGGGCGGCGGCGTCAAGCTCGCGCGCGCGCTCGGCGAGGTCAAGACCCTGGCCGAGCAGATCCTGGGCATGCAGCTGGTCACGCACCAGACGGGCCCGGAGGGTCAGAAGGTGCGCCGGCTGCTGGTCGAGGAGGGCGCCGACATCCAGAAGGAGTACTACGTCGCCGCGCTGACCGACCGCGCGACGCAGAAGATCGCGCTGATGGCCAGCAGCGAAGGCGGCATGGACATCGAGGAGGTGGCGCACAAGACGCCGGAGAAGATCCTCAAGGTCTTCGTCGACCCGCTGGTCGGCCTGACCGACGCGCAGGCGCAGGAGCTAGCCACCGGCATCGGCGTGCCGGCCGCGTCGCAGGCCGAGGCGGTGGACGTCTTCAAGAAGCTCTACGCCTGCTACATGGCCACCGACGCCAGCCTGGCCGAGATCAACCCGCTGATCCTGGAAGGCAACGGCCACATCAAGGCGCTGGACGCCAAGTTCAACTTCGACAGCAACGCGCTGTTCCGCCACCCGGACATCGTCGCCTAC
>CAZQPN010000559.1:0-2440 GCA_964595215.1 uncultured Rubrivivax sp.
GGTAGACGAACTGACCGTCGGCGTCGACGAGGTAGGCGTCGCCGGTCAGGTTCCAGCCGTGCTGCACATAGGCCTTCTGGCGCTCGTCGGCGAGGTACTTGCAGCCCGTCGGCCCCTTGACCGCCAGCCGACCCACCTGCCCCGGCGGCAGTTCGCGGCCGTCGTCGTCGAGGATGGCCGCCCGGTAGCCCGGCACCGGCACGCCGGTGGCGCCCGGCTTCGCGTGGGCCTCGTCGGCCGAGATGAAGATGTGCAGCATCTCGGTCGAGCCGATGCCGTCGATGATCTCGATGCCGGTGGCGTCCTTCCACAGCGCGCGCGTCGCCGCCGGCAGCGCCTCGCCGGCCGACACGCACTTGCGCAGCGACGACAGGTCGTGCGCGCTGGCGTGCGGCGCCATGGCGCGGTAGCTCGTCGGCGCGGTGAAGCACACCGTGGCGCGGTAGGCCGCCATCGCCGGCAGCAGCGCCTCGGGCGAGGCCTTCTCCAGCAGCACCGTGCTGGCACCGATCGCCATCGGGAACAGCAGCAAGCCGCCGAGGCCGAAGGTGAAGGCCAGCGGCGGACTGCCGATGAAGACGTCGTCCGGCGTCGGGCGCAGCACGTGCGGCGGCCAGCACATGCACGACGCCATCAGGTCGCGGTGGAAGTGCATCGTGCCCTTGGGCACGCCGGTGGTGCCCGAGGTGAAGGCGATCAGCACCGTGTCGTCGGCGGCGGTGTCAACGTTGTCGAAGCTCGGCGGCTTGGCGGCGGCGGCCGCCTCGAGTTCGCCGTCGTGGTAGCTCATGCGCCGCACCAGCGTCGGGCAGCCTGCCGCGGCACGGTCGAGCTCGTCCTGCAGCCGCGAGTCGCACAGCGCGTGACTGACCTGCGCCTTGTCGACGATGGCCTGCAGCTCGCGCGCCCGCAGCAGCGGCATCGTGCCGACGACGATGCCGCCGGCCTTGACGATGCCGAACCAGCAGGCCGCCATCGCCGGCGAGTTGGCGCCGCGCAGCAGCACGCGGTTGCCCGGCACCAGGCCCAGGTCCTCGACCAGCACGCGCGCGATGCGGTTGGCCTGCGCCAGCAGCTCGGCGTAGGTCCAGCGCACGCCTTCGCCCTGGATGCACAGGCGGTCGCCCTCCCCCGCCGCGACCCGCTTGTCGAGCAGCTCGGTGGCCGCGTTCAGGCGCTCGGGGAACCGCAACTCGGGCAGCTCGAACAGGAACTCCGGAAGGTCGGACGCGGACGGCAGGTGGTCGCGCGCGAAGGTATCGACGTGGGCGCTGGTGGGCATGGGCGGGCTCCGCGTGGGCCTGGCGCCGGTGGAGACCGGGGCGGCGGGATGCGATTCATTCTTTGGTGAATTACTTTAGTTGTCAAGTAATTCAGGGGCCGATACCATGCGCCCATGGCCACCTTGTGGGACATCTCGCCGCCGGTGCACGCGGGCTCGCCGGTCTTCCCCGGCGACGCCGCGTTCGAGCGCCACTGGACCTGGACGCTCGGACCGGACTGCCCGGTCAACGTCAGCACGCTGCGCCTGTCGCCGCACACCGGCGCGCACGCCGACGCGCCGCTGCACTACGACCCCGCGGGCGCCGCGGTCGGCGACCTGCCGCTGCAACCCTTCCTTGGCCGCTGCCGGCTGATCCACGCCGTCGGCTGCGGCCCGCTGGTGCGATGGGAGCACCTCGCGCACGCGGTCGACGCCACGCTGCCGACGCGCGTGCTGGTGCGCACCTATGCGCGCTCGCCGGTCGACCGCTGGGACCCGGACCTGTCGGCCTACGCGCCGGAGACGATCGAGCGCCTGGCCGACCTCGGCGTCGTGCTGGTCGGCATCGACACCGCCAGCATCGACCCGGCCGACAGCAAGGCACTCGCCAGCCACCAGGTGGTCCGGCGGCGCGGCCTGCGCGTGCTGGAGAACCTGCTGCTCGACGGCGTGCCCGAGGGCGACTACGAGCTGATCGCCCTGCCCCTCAAACTGACGACGGCCGACGCCAGCCCAGTGCGCGCCGTCCTGCGGGAGCTCTGATGCATTCACGACAGGACGCGGCCGCGTTCGATGCGGCCGACCCGCTGGCGCCGCTGCGCACGCAGTTCGCGCTCGAGGACCTGGACGCGCAGGGCCTGATCTACCTCGACGGCAACTCGCTGGGTGTCCTGCCGCGCGCGACGCCGGCGCGCGTGCAGCAGGTCGTCACCGAGGAGTGGGGGCGGGGCCTGATCCGGAGCTGGAACGACGCCGGGTGGATGGACCTGCCGCAGCGCATCGGCGACAAGATCGCGCGCCTCGTGGGCGCCGGCGTGGGCGAGTTGGTGGTGGCCGACTCGACGTCGGTCAACCTGTACAAGGTGCTGAGCGCGGCGCTGGCGATCGCCCGTGCCGACGCGCCGCAGCGGCGCCTCATCGTGTCCGAGCGCAGCAACTTTCCGACCGACCTCTACA
>CAZQPN010000560.1:0-2432 GCA_964595215.1 uncultured Rubrivivax sp.
AGCGCGCCTGGGAGCTGGCCAGCCTGCGCGTGCTGGGCTTCACGCGCGCCGAGGTGTCGGCGCTGCTGCTGGGCGAGCTGGCGCTCGTGATCGCGGTGGCGCTGCCGCTGGGCATGCTGGCCGGCTGGTCGCTCGTGCACGTGCTGGTCGGCGCGCTGAAGAGCGACCAGTTCTTCTTTCCGGTCGTCATCCAGCCGCGCACCTACGCGCTGGCGGCGATCGCCGTCGTCGCCGCCGGGGTGGCCAGCGCGCTCGTCGTGCGCCGGCGCATCGACCGCCTCGACATGGTGGCGGCACTGAAGACGCGCGAGTGACGCCCCCCATCTCGAACGACCAGATGAACCCGACACGGACCCCCCGATGAAACGCAAGACCCTGCTCTACGGCGGCGCGGCCGCCGCCGCGCTGATCGGCCTGCTGGCCTGGGCCTTCGCACCGCGGCCGCTGGCGGTGGAGACCGCGCGCGCCGACCGCGGCCTGTTCGAGACCACCATCGACGAGGAGGGCCGCACCGCGCTGCGCGACCGCTACGTGGTCTCGGCGCCGCTCGGCGGGCGGCTCATGCGCATCACGCTCGAGGCCGGCGACACGGTGGCCGCCGGCGACGTGCTGGCGACGCTGACGCCGACGCCGGCGCCGCTGCTCGACGCCCGCACCCAGCGCGAGCTCGACGCGCGCGCCGGCCTGCAGCGCGCCGCGCGCCAGGCCGAGGCGGCCGGCGTGGCGCTGGCGCAGGCGCGCAGCGAGGCCGAGCGCAGCGCCCAACTGGCCGTGCAGGGTTTCGTGTCGCCGAACCGGGCCGAGACCGACCGCCTCGCGGTGCAGTCGGCCGAGCAGCAGCTGGCCGCCGCGCAGGCCGGCCGCCGCGTCGCCGAGCAGGAGCTGGCGATGGCGCGTGCCGCGCTCGAGGCGACGCAGCCCGGCGCCGACAACGCCAGCGGCTTCGCGGTGCGCGCGCCGGTGAACGCGCGTGTGCTGCGCGTGCTGCATCCGAGCGAGGGCGCGGTCGCGCCGGGCACGCCGCTGCTGGAGATCGGCGACACCGGTGCGCTCGAGGTGGTGGCCGAGCTGCTGACCGCCGACGCGCTGCAGGCCACGCCCGGACGCGAGGTGCGCATCGGCCAGTGGGGCGGGCCGGGCGACCTGGCCGGGCGCGTGCGACTGGTCGAGCCGGCGGCCTTCACCAAGGTGTCGGCGCTGGGGGTCGAGGAGCAGCGCGTCAACGTGCGCATCGACATCGTCTCGCCGCCGGAGCGCTGGCAGGCGCTGGGCGACGGCTACCGCGTCGGCGTGCGCATCCTGACGCAGCGCGTCGAGGACGCGCTGCGCGTGCCGGTGAGCGCGGTCTTCCCGCTGCCGCCCGGGCCGGAGGGCGAGGCCACGGGCTTCGCCGTCTTCGTCGTCGAAGGCGGGCGCGCGCGGCTGCGCCCGGTGGACGTCGGCGGGCGCAATGCGCGCCATGCCTGGCTGACCGACGGGCTGGCCGCCGGCACCGAGGTCATCGTCTACCCGCCGCCCGACGTCGCCGACGGCGTGCGCGTGAGCGCACGCGAGGTCTGAGGCGCGCGTTCACAGGCCGGACGGCAGCACACGGCATGCCCGCCCACCGGCGCCGATCGGCGCCGCGGCGGACAATGGCGCCATGCACCTGCTGAACGCCGACCTGCACTCGCACTCGACGGTCTCCGACGGCACGCTGACGCCGCAGGCGCTGGCGGCGCGCGCGAAGGCACAGGGCGTGGACCTGTGGGCGCTGACCGACCACGACGAGCTCGGCGGCCAGGCGCAGGCGCGCGACGCCGCACTGGCGCTCGGGATGGACTACCTGACCGGCGTCGAGCTGTCGGTCAGCTTCATCGGCCAGACGGTGCACGTGCTGGGGCTGGGCGTGGACCTGGACGACGCCGCGCTGCAGGCCGGCGTGCGCGCGGTGCGCGACGGCCGGCGCGAGCGCGCACGGCGCATGGGCGAGGCGCTGGCGGCGATCTGCTGGAACTGCTGCTGCGCGCGCGCGCATCGTCTGGCGGGGAACGCCGACCTGGTGTCGCGCACGCACTTCGCGCGCTACCTGGTCGAGGCCGGCCACTTCGCGGCCACGCACGAGGTCTTCCGCCACGTGCTGGCCGACGGCAAGCCGGGCCACGTGCCGCACGCCTGGGCCAGCCTGCGCGACGCCGTGACCTGGATCACCGGCGCCGGCGGCGTCGCCGTCGTCGCTCACCCGGCGCGCTACCGCTTCACGCCGACCGAGGAGTACGCCTTCTTCACCGAGTTCACCGGCTTCGGCGGGCGCGGCGTCGAGGTGCTGAGCGGCGCCCACACCGGGCCGGAGCGCCTGGTCTACGCCGACCTGGCGCGCGAGTTCGACCTGCTGGCCTCGCGCGGCAGCGACTTCCACTCTCCCGGCGAGAGCCGCACCGAGCTCGGCAGCC
>CAZQPN010000561.1:0-2425 GCA_964595215.1 uncultured Rubrivivax sp.
TCACCGTGACCGGCGGCAAGTGGACCACCTACCGCGCGATGGCCGAGGACGTGCTCGACCGCTGCATGGCGCGCGGCCTGCTGCCGCGGCTCGCCGGCGGCGTGACGGCGCGGCTGCCGCTGGTCGGCGCTGCCGCCGGCCGCCCGCTGTGGGAGCCGCCGGGGGAGCACCTGTACGGCAGCGAGGTGGCGGCGCTGCGCGCGCTGCCCGGCGCCGGGCGCTGGCTCTGGCACGACGCGGAGTCGGGCCGGCCGGTGCTGAGCGAGGCCATGGTGCGCTTCGCGGCGCGCCACGAACTGGCGGCGTCGGTCGAGGACGTGCTGGCCCGACGCTGCCGCGCGCTGTTCCTGGACGCCGCTGGCGCAGCGGTGCTGGCGGCGCCGGTGGCGGCGATCCTGGCCGAGGAGCTCGGCCCGGGCTTCGACGCCGCGGCTTCGGCGTCGGCCTTCGAGGCGCTGGCGGACCGGTACGCGACGCTGCCGTGACCGGCGTCGCCCGCGACCGCACCCCACGGCAGGCGCGAAGTGGTCCGCAGGCCCCTCTTCGCGTCCGGGCTCAGCCCGCGCTGCCGTACTTGATCGTGCAGCCGTAGGCGCGCGTGGACGGCGTGCCGACCGGCTTGCCCGCCAGCGACTCGGCCAGCGCGACGTTGACGTGGTTGACCGCAGTGGCGATGTCGGCCTTGTTGGCCGTCGGCTTGCTGTCGATGGCGCCAGCGTAGACCAGCGTGCCCTGGGGGTCGATGACGTACATGTGCGGCGTCGTGCGCGCGCCGTAGGCACGGCCGACGCTGCCGTCCTCGTCCATCAGCGTTGCGGCGGCGGCGGCGCCCTGCTGTGTCATCCAGGCCGCCATCTGGCTCGGCGCCAGATAGTCGCCGTGCTCGGACGTCGTCGAGTTGATGCTCAGCCAGACGACGCCCTGGCCGGCGGCACCCTTCTGCGTCGCCTGCATGTTCTGCGTGTCGTAGTGCTTGCGCACATACGGGCAACCCGGGTTGACCCACTCGAGCACGACGTGTCTGCCCTTGAAATCGGCCAGCGAGACGGTCTTGCCTGCGGTGTCGACGGCGCTGAAGGCCGGCGCAGGCTGGCCGACGGCGGCGCTGGCCAGCGCGGGCCCGGCCACGACGGCGCCGGCGGCGGCGATCGAGAAGGCGGTGACGAAAGACTTCATGCATCACTCCTGGTGGCTGGTGGGACAGAGAACAAGGCGCTGGTCATGACCGACGATGACACCGCGTTCACGAACCGGTCGGCAACGCGGCCAGCGCGCCACGCACCTCGTCGACACTGAGGATCTCGCTGAGCAGCCGCGGCTGGTCGGTGCCGGGGACGTAGAGCGCGTAGACGGGCACGCCGCTGCGGCCCAGGCGCGACAGCTCGGCACTGATGGCGTCGTCGCGCCGCGTCCAGTCGGCACGCATCAGGGCGACGCGGTGCGAGGCGAAGGCCTCCACGACGCGCGGGTCGGACAGCGTCGTGCGCTTGTTGAACTGGCAGGTGACGCACCAGGCGGCGGTGAAGTCGACGAACACCGGCTGGCCGGCGGCGTGCGCGGCGGCAACGCGTTCGACCGACCATGGCTGCCAGCCGTCGGCGTCGGCCGCGCTGGTCGCCACCGGGTCGACGCGCAGCGACGGGCCGGTCCAGGCCAGCGCGGCCGTCAGAAGCAGCACCCCCGCGGTGCCGAGTACCGCGCGCGTACGGCGCGAGTGCATGGCGCCGCCCAGCGCCCAGGCGAGGAAGGCGAGCGCGACCAGCGACCCCAGCAGTGCCGCGACACCGTCGATGCCGACCTGCTGGCCGAGCACCCACACCAGCCACACCACGGTGGCGAACATCGGGAAGGCCATCAGGCCCTTGAAAGTGGCCATCCACGGCCCCGGGCGCGGCAGCATGCGCGCGACCGCCGGCCAGGCACTGGCGACCAGGTAGGGCAATGCCATGCCCAGGCCGAGGGCGGCGAACACCGACAGCGCCTCGATCGCCGGCAGCGTGACCGCGAAGCCGAGCGAGGCCCCCATGAAGGGCGCGGTGCAGGGAGCGGCGACGGCCACGGCCAACACACCGGTGAGCGCCGAGTCCATCAGCGGGTGGCGCAGCTGCAGCGTCGCCAGCCGATCCGGCAGCACGCTGCCGAACTCGAACACGCCGGCTAGGTTCAGCCCGATGAGGGTGAACAGGCCGGCGAGCACCGCGATGACCGCGGGTGACTGCAGCTGGAAGCCCCAGCCGAGCTGCTCGCCGCCGGCGCGCAGCGCCAGCAGCAGGCCGGCCAGGGCGAGGAAGGACAGCACGACGCCGGCGGTGTAGGCCAAGCCGCCGGCGAGCAGCCGCCGTCGGTCGCCGGCGTGCTGCGCGAAGCCCAGCACCTTCAGCGACAGCACCGGGAAGACGCACGGCATCAGGTTCAGAAGCATGCC
>CAZQPN010000562.1:0-2409 GCA_964595215.1 uncultured Rubrivivax sp.
TACAGGATGAGGTCGCGCTCGACGAGGATGGGCACCTCGTTGTACGGGTTCATCAGCGCGATGTCTTCCGGCTTGGCGAACAGGTCGACGTCGCGGATCTCGAAATCCATGCCCTTCTCGAACAGCACGAAACGGCAGCGATGCGAGTAGGGGCAGGTCGTCCCCGAGTACAGCACCATCATGGGAGGGCTCCAGTCAGCAGAAGGGCCGCGTGGCCCCGGAGGTCAGCAGGCGGGGCCTCGTGGCCCCGAAACTCATGAGGCGGGGCCTCGCGGCCCCGGCAAGCGACAAGCGCAGCGGGCGCCAGGGGCATCCGCTGCGCTGGAGGTCCGGCCGTCGGCGCCGGTCGGGCATCGGCCGGGCTACTTCACGTCCTTCCAGAACGCGGCGTTCAGGCGCCAGGCAATGACGGTGAACACGCCGAGGAACAGCAGCACCCACACGCCGAGGCGCACGCGCTGCTGCCGCACCGGCTCGGCCATCCACTGCAGGAAGGCCGTGAGGTCGGCGATCGCGTTGTCGTACTCGGCCGTGGTCATCGTGCCGGGCTTGACCTGCTCCCACCGGCCGGTGAAGACCTCGACCTCCTGGCCGTGCTCCATCTGCTTCTCGAAGATCGGGCGACGCTCGCCCTGCAGTTCCCACAGCACGTGAGGCATGCCGACGGCGGGGAAGGCGAGGTTGTTCCAGCCAGTCACCTTGGTCGGGTCGCGGTAGTAGGTGCGCAGATAGGTGTAGACGTAGTCCGCCCCGCTGCCCTGGCCGGCCGCCGAGCGCGAGCGTGCGATCAGCGTCAGGTCGGGCGGCTGGGCACCGAACCACTCCTTGGCCTCCCTGGCGTCGAGGTTGACCTTCATCGTGTCGCCGACCTTGGCACCGGTGAAGATCAGGTTGTTCTCGATCTGCGTCTCGGTCAGACCGATCTCGCGCAGCCGGTTGTAGCGCATGAACTCCGCGCCGTGGCAGTTCAGGCAGTAGTTGGCGAACAGCTTGGCGCCGTTCTGCAGCGCCGCCATGTCGGTCATGCGCTCGGTCGGGAAGCGGTCCCAGGGGACGCCGCCGCCCGCGGCCATCACCGGGCCGGCCAGCAGCGACAGTGCGGAGGCCAGCGCGAGGATCAGTTTTTTCATCGTGTTCATCACGGTCGAGGCTCCGGGCTCGGTCAATGCGGCTGGAAGGTCACGCGGTCGGGCACCGGCTTGAACTCGCCGATCCGGCTCCACCACGGCATCAGGACGAAGAAGCCGAAGTAGAAGAGCGTGCCGGCCTGCGACACCAGCGTGCCGATGTCCGACGGCGGCTTGATGCCGAGGTAGCCAAGGACGAAGAAGTTGACCACGAAGATGCCGTACAGCACCTTGTGCCAGGTCGGCCGGTAGCGGATCGACTTGGCCGGGCTGCGGTCCAGCCACGGCAGCGGGAACATGATCATCACCGCCAGGCCCATCACGACGACACCCCAGAACTTGGCGTCGAAGGCCTTCAGCGCGCCGATGGCGACCAGGCCGAACACCAGCACGACCGCCTTCCACTTGCCCGACAGACCGCCGAACAGCACGGTCAGAACGGCGCCGGCGGCGACGATCACGGCCAGCACGGTGACCATCGGGTCGGTCACCGCGCGCAGCATCGAGTAGTAGGGCGTGAAGTACCAGACCGGGGCGATGTGCGCCGGCGTCTTCAGCGGGTCGGCGGGGATGAAGTTGTTGAACTCCAGGAAGTAGCCGCCCATCTCCGGTGCGAAGAACACCACCGCCGTGAACAGCAGCAGGAACACCGACACGCCCAGGATGTCGTGCACGGTGTAGTAGGGGTGGAAGGGGATGCCGTCGAGCGGGATGCCGGTCTTCGGGTCCTTCTTGGCCTTGATCTCGACACCGTCGGGGTTCTTCGAGCCGAACTCGTGCAGCGCGTTGATGTGGGCCACGACCAGGCCGAGCAGCACCAGCGGCACCGCGATCACGTGCAGCGCGAAGAAGCGGTTCAGCGTGGCGTCCCCGACGACGAAGTCGCCGCGGATCAGCAGCGCCAGATCCTCGCCGACGAACGGGATGGCAGCGAACAGGTTGATGATCACCTGCGCGCCCCAGTAGCTCATCTGGCCCCAGGGCAGCAGGTAGCCCATGAAGGCCTCGGCCATCAGGCACAGGAAGATGGCGCAGCCGAAGATCCAGATCAACTCACGCGGCTTGCGGTAGCTGCCGTAGATCATGCCGCGCCACATGTGCAGGTAGACGACGACGAAGAAGGCGCTGGCACCGGTGGAGTGCATGTAGCGCACCAGCCAGCCCCAGGGCACGTCGCGCATGATGTACTCGACCGAGGCGAAGGCCAGGTTCGCGTCGGGCTTGTAGTGCATCACCAGGAAGATGCCGGTGACGATCTGGATCACCAGCACCAGCAGCGCCA
>CAZQPN010000563.1:0-2402 GCA_964595215.1 uncultured Rubrivivax sp.
CCGAAGCTGTCGTCGGCCTCGACGATGCGGGCCTCGATCAGCACCTGGCGCACCGGGATGTCGATCTTGGCGATCAGCGCGCTGACCTCCTCGAGCTTGGACGGGATGTCGCTGACGAACAGCTGGTTGGTGCGCTGCTCGTACAGCACGCTGCCACGCGGCGACAGCAGGCGCGATGCCTCGGCGTTGGCGCCGGTGCCGGCGCCGCCGCCGGCAACGGTGTTCTGCCCGGTCAGGCCGCGCGCGACGTCCTCGGCCTTGGTGTAGTTGAGCTGGAAGGACTGCGTGCGCAGCGGCTCGAGCTCCTCCACCTTCTTGCGGGCTTCGAGGTCGAGCTGCTCCTTGGCCGCCAGCTCGTCCTTCGGCGCGATCCACAGCACGTTGCCGTTCTTGCGCACGCCCAGGCCCTTGGCCTGCAGGATGATGTCCAGCGCCTGGTCCCAGGGCACGTCCTTCAGCCGCAGCGTGACGTTGCCGGTCACGGTGTCGCTGGTGACGATGTTGAAATTGGTGAAGTCGGCGATGACCTGCAGCAGCGCGCGCACCTCGATGTTCTGGAAGTTCAGGCTCAGCTTGTCGCCCTGGAAGCCCGGGCCCTGCGTGAGCTTGTTCGGGTCGACCTTCATCGGCCGCACTTCCAGCACGAACTGGTTGTCGGTCTGGTAGGCGCTGTGCTCCCACTCGCCGGTGGGCTGGACCATCACGCGCACGTTCTCTCCGCTCATGAAGCTGGAGACGGTCTGCACCGGCGTGCCGAAGTCGGTCACGTCCAGGCGGCGGCGCAGGTTGTCCGGCAGCGTGGCGCGCAGGAACTCGAGCACCAGGCTCTGGCCCTGCTGGCGGATGTCGACGCCGGTCTGGGCGTTGGGCAGCGTCACGACGACCCGGCCGGCACCGTCCGGGCCACGCCGGAAGTCGATGTCGCGCAGCGCCAGCGGCTGGGCGTTCTGGTCGGGCGCGAAACGCGTCGCCTCGGCCGGCGCCTGCGCCATCGACGTGCTGCCGGTCTCGACGACGAGCACCAGCGCGTTGCCGTCCAGGCGCGCCTGGTAGCCGGCCGCCTGCTTCAGGTTGAGCACGAGGCGCGTGCGGTCGCCCGACTGGGCGACCACCGCCGAGCGCAGGTTGCCCTGGTTCAGCTCGATGCTGCTGCGGTCCATCGCGTTGCCGACCCCCGGCAGGTCGATCGCGATGCGCGGCGGCTGCTGCACGGCGAAGCCGCGCGGCAGTTCGGCCAGCGGCTGCTTGAGCTCGACACGGACGACCTCGGTGCCCGCCTGCTGCGTGCTGGTGATCGACTGGATCGCGTTCTGCGCCCACGCCGCGAGCGGCATCGCACAGCCGACCACGACGGCTGCCAGCGCGGCACCCCAATTGCGCATGATGCGGTTCTCCTTGTGTTGGCTCATCGCGCCCCCTCCTGCAGCTGAAGATTGGCGCTGCGCTCGATCCATTCACCGGCGGCGTCCTGCACGATCTCGCGCAGCACGACCCCGGTCTCGTCGATGCGGGTGACCCGCCCGTAGTTCTGACCCAGGTGGTCGCCCACCTTGACCTGGTAGAGCAATTCGTTGACGCGCAGCAGCGCGAAGGGCCGCCCGTCGCGCTCGACGCTGCCGACCATGCTCATGCTGTCCAGCGGAAAGGCCTCGAGCGGCTCCTTGCGCCGGTTCAGCTCGCCGGCCAGCAGCGAGTTCGGCTGCCGCGCCTCGATGCGCAGCGCGACCGTCAGCTTCTGCGTGCTGAAGGGCTCGACCGCGCTGTCGGCCGTGTACGGGGCCGGGGTGTAGGGCTTGGGCGGCTCGAGCGGCGTCACGCTCGGCTTGACCTCGCGCCGCTGCTGCTCCATCCAGGCCTGCAGTTCCTCGTGTGCCGGGCTGCAGGCGGCCAGCAGCACGGTGACGACCGGCGCCAGCAGGACCAGCGCGGCACGCGCGGCGGTGGGTTGCGGCGCCCTCATTTCTTGCCCGCCTTGGCCGCCGCGGCCTTCTGCTTGCGCTGCTCCTCGACCTCGGCCGGGTCGAGGTAGCGGTAGGTCATCGCGGTGGCCTCCATCGACAGACCGTCGGAGGCGAGCGCGTCGCGGCCGGTCGGCCGGGTGATCTGCAGGTTCTGCAAGGTGACGATGCGCGAGAGGTTGGAGATGTCGGCCGCGAAGGCGCCGAAGTCGTGGTAGCGGCCCGACACCTTGAGCGCGATCGGCAGCACGGCGTAGTAGTCGCGCACCTGGATCTGCCCCGGGCGGAAGAGCTCGAACTGCAGGCCGCGGCCGATGCCCGCCTGGTTGATGTCGGACAGCAGCGCGTCCATCTCAGCCTTGCCGGGCAGCTGTTTCTCGAGCTGCGTGACGTACTCCTCGACCTGCAGCTTCTGCTTGCGCAGCTCGACCAGGTTCACGGCCT
>CAZQPN010000564.1:0-2400 GCA_964595215.1 uncultured Rubrivivax sp.
GCCACTGGGCCCAGATCGGCAGGTTCAGCCACCAGCCCCACCACTCGGGCCAGCCACGCGTCCAGAACGGACCGCTGATGACGATGCACACGGCGCTGAAGAACACCGCGGCCAGCGCCAGGAACAGGCCCAGCCGGTGGATGCCGAGCGTGCCGATCGAGTAGCCGATCGTGTCGCGGAAGAAGGTGTCCTCGTGCTCCGGCGTCTTCACGACCTGGCCCTTCGCGGGGTTGGTGGCCGACAGGATCAGGGCACCGTGCAGCGACAGCGCGAACGTGGTGGCGAAGAAGAAGCTGATCGCCAGCATGTGCGCCGGGTTGTAGTGGAAGTGCAGGTACTGGTAGCCGACGTTGGACACCCAGTCCAGGTGGCTGAAGATGCCGTACGGGAAGCCGTGCCCCCAGGCACCCATCAGCACCGGCCGGATCACGACGAGCGTGAAGTAGGCAAAGATCGCGAAGCCGAACGCGATCGGCACGTGCAACCCCATGCCCAGCTTGCGACAGATCTCGACCTCACGCAGCATCCAGGACACGAAGGCCCCGAGCGCGCAGACGGTGATGATCTGCCACAGGCCGCCTTCCATCAGCGGCGCCAGCGCCAGGCCGTAGGACAGGTCGGGGGGCGCGATGTTGATCTGCCACGGGTTCCAGGTCGGCCCCATCGCCGCGCCGTACAGGATCAGCGCGGTACCGAGGATGCTGAAGAAGACCGTCGTGACGCCGAAGAAGCCGACGTAGAACGGACCCACCCAGAAGTCAAACAGGTCGCCGCCGACCAGCGTGCCGCCTCGGACGCGGTACTTTCTTTCGAAGCTCAACATGGCCATGTCGTCGTCCTCCGGCCCCGTGGTCACTCCACCGGGCCCTTGTTCGGGAAGCGTACGGGCGACGTCAGGCACCGGCTGCCCGGTGGTCCTGGCATCGTCCGCACGCGTCTGGGCGGGCAGTCCGCCGTTGAAGCGTCAGGGCTTCATCGATGCCGAAGCCACCGCGGTGGGCATCGGGGCGTTCTGCGACGCCACGGCTTGGGCCTTGGGGCCGTCGAGCCAGTTGAACTTGTTCGTGCTGAGCAGGATGAGATGGATCATCGCTGCCAGCGCGAAGAGGAAGATGCCTTGGACGACCATCGCGCGCAGCGGGTCGAACAGACGCCAGATTCTCCACATGATTTCTATGCTCCTATGAGAGATGCGACATGAGGGTGTAGACCGCGGCCCTCACACCGCCAGGGATGGACTTCACACCTTCGGCCCCCGGCAACCAGGACCGCCAGGGCTGACCCAGCAGTGCGCCCGCGAGGGCGACCGCCAAGAACACGACGAAGACGAGCATGAAGATCGGCCACCAGTGGCGCGGGTCTTCGTGGGCCGGCTTCGGCGTGGCGTGGATCGAATGAGCCATGTCGGTTCCCCTTTCGTCGGGTGACGGCGTTCAGGTGATCAGAGCCAGGGGCGCCAGATCCAGACGAGCAGGTGGGCCACGACGGCAATTGCCGTGAAGCCCACGAAGCCTTGAACCCAATACTTGTGGAATTCCTGGGCTTCGTCGTCGGTCAGGCCCGAGATCGAACTTCTTTGTTCAGCCATGGGACTTGTCCTCCATTGCCGGCCTCGCGGCCGCGGCGCGCTTCGAGGCCCGCGCGCCAGGGGCAGCCGTGGCGGGATGCCACGACGTAGGGTTGGGAGGTCGGCAGCTCACGCCGGCTCCCCGTGTGTGAGACGCGCGCCGGCGCGCGCCACGCGCGCCGCCGTCACGCGGTCTTCGCCGGCGGCCTGCGCCTCGCGCTCGACGCGGTCGCGCAGCGCCTTCGCCGCCGAGATCTGCACCAGCACCGGCTGGCGTTCGACGAGCTCGCGCAGCAGGGCCTGCGCCTCGTCGTCCCACGGACGGTGGTCGCCGCGGTGCGCCGCGCCACCGGCACGCGCCGGCGTGGCGTCGATGCGGTCGAGCTCGGTGCCCAGCGGCAGGATGTGGAACAGCGCGTCGAACAGCGCGTTGCAGAACTCCTGGACCAGGAAGGTCGCACCCGAGTAACCCATGAAGGGCGATCCGGTGTGACGGCGGATGAAGGTTCCGGGGAAGGACGCCGGCACGAAGATCGCGCGCGAGCCCACCTCGGCCAGATACATGCGCTCGTTGTAGCTGCCGAAGACAACCAGCGGCGTCTTCTCCTGCACAGCCTGGCGCACCGCATCGTTGTCGGGCTTGCGCCCGGCCGATCTGGCGAAGCTGAAATGGCAGGGCAGGCCGAGATCGTCTTCCAGGAAGTGCTTCAACCCGCGCGCATAGGTCTCGTTGGCGACCACGCCGAAGCTGGCCGTGCCAAAGAAATCCTGGGTGACGGAACGCCACAGATCCCACAGCGGCTTGATCGTGGTGTGCTTCTCGCGCTCGATGA
>CAZQPN010000565.1:0-2400 GCA_964595215.1 uncultured Rubrivivax sp.
CGGACGAGGCGGCAGCGTCTGGATGGTGGCCGACCCGAACATCAACACGCTGATCGACTACCGCTACACCCGCCGCTTCGAGGCCCGCAACGGCGAGCCCGGCCGCGGGTCCGACCAGTTCGGCGCTGCCGGCGACGACATCGTGCTGCGGGTGCCCGTCGGCACCTTGGTCACCGATTTCGAGACCGGCGAGCCGGTGGTCGAACTGCTGGTGCCCCACGAGAAGGTGCTGGTGCTCAAGGGCGGCGACGGCGGCTTCGGCAACCTTCACTTCAAGACCAGCACCAACCGCAGCCCGCGCCAGAAAACGCCGGGCTGGCCGGGGGAGTCGCGCAAGGTGCGGCTGGAGTTGCGCGTGCTGGCCGACGTCGGCCTGCTGGGCATGCCCAACGCCGGCAAGTCGACCTTCATCGCCGCGGTCTCGAACGCGCGGCCGAAGATCGCCGACTACCCGTTCACCACCCTCTATCCCAACCTCGGCGTCGTCCGGATCGGCCCGGAGCAGAGCTTCGTCGTCGCCGACATCCCGGGCCTGATCGAGGGCGCGAGCGAGGGCGCGGGCCTGGGCCACCAGTTCCTGCGCCACCTGCAGCGCACGCGGCTGCTGCTGCACGTCGTCGACATGGCGCCCTTCGACGACGCCGTCGATCCGGTGGCGCAGGCGCGCGCCATCGTCGCCGAGCTGAAGAAGTACGACCCGGCGCTGCACGCCAAGCCGCGCTGGCTGGTGCTCAACAAGATGGACATGGTGCCGGCCGACGAGCGCGCCGCGCGCGTCAAGGACTTCGTGCGCCGGCTGCGCTGGAAGGGGCCGGTGTTCGAGATCTCGGCGCTGGCGCGCGAGGGCCTGCAGCCGCTGCTGCAGGCGATATGGGGGCACGTGGCCGAGGCCCAGCGCCAGGCGCCGCCGCCCGACCCGCGCTTCGTCGAAGGCGCGCAAGGGGAGGCGCCGTGACCGCGATCGGCGCCGACGCGGCCGTGCCGGGCGTCGTCGCCTCGGCGCGCCGGATCGTCGTCAAGGTCGGCTCCAGCCTGGTGACGAACGAGGGCCGCGGGCTCGACGCCGAGGCGATCGGCAACTGGTCGCGCCAGCTCGCCGCGCTCGCCCAGCAGGGGCGCGAGTTGGTCATGGTGTCCAGCGGCGCCATCGCCGAGGGCATGAAGCGCCTGGGCTGGGCGACGCGGCCGAAGGAACTGCACGACCTGCAGGCCGCCGCCGCGGTCGGCCAGATGGGCCTGGTGCAGATGTACGAGAGCCAGCTGCGCGGCCACGGCCTGCGCAGCGCGCAGGTGCTGCTGACGCACGCCGACCTGGCCGACCGCGAGCGCTACCTGAACGCGCGCACGACGCTGCTGACGCTGCTCGGTCTGAAGGTCATCCCGGTCATCAACGAGAACGACACCGTCGTCACCGACGAGATCAAGTTCGGCGACAACGACACCCTGGGCGCGCTGGTGGCCAACCTGATCGAGGCCGACGTGCTGGTCATCCTGACCGACCAGACCGGGCTGTACTCGGCCGACCCGCGCAAGGACCCGGCGGCGGTGCTGATCGGCCAGGCGAACGCCGGCGATCCGGCGCTCGAGCGCATGGCTGGTGGCGCCGGCAGCGCGATCGGGCGCGGCGGCATGCTGACCAAGGTGCTGGCGGCCAAGCGTGCCGCAGGCAGCGGGGCCGACACCGTGATCGCCAGCGGCCGCGAACCCGACGTGCTGCTGCGCCTGGCGGCCGGCGAGTCGATCGGCAGTGCACTGGTCGCGCGCCAGGGCAAGCAGGCGGCGCGCAAGCAGTGGATGCTCGACCACCTGCAGCTGCGCGGCGCGGTGACGGTCGACGACGGCGCGGCGGCCAAGGTCCGCGACGAGGGCAAGAGCCTGCTGCCGATCGGCGTCACCGCGGTGCAGGGCGACTTCGAGCGCGGTGACGTCATCGCGGTGCGCGCCGCCGACGGCAGCGAGATCGCACGCGGGCTGGCCAACTACTCGGCCAGCGAGGCCCGCCGCATCGCGCGCCAGCCGTCGGCCCGCATCGTCGAGCTCCTCGGCTACGCGTACGAGCTCGAGCTGATCCACCGCACCAACCTCGTGCGGCGCTGAGCGGCGATTCCGCCCGCGCGGCGCCGGGCGCTGGTCGCGTTCAGCCGGCCGAGGGTTCGGGCGGGGCAGCCGGCTCCGGACGCGGAGCCGGGGCGTCGGAGCCGCGCTCGCCATGGCGGCGGTCGCGCATACCGGCGCGCAGGTAGCGGTTGTGGGGGCTCACGCGCGGCAGGAAGCGCGCCAGCTCGGTCAGCGCCATCTCGTAGACGCCGCGCTTGAACTCGATGACGACATCCAGCGGCACCCAATAGTCGTTCCAGCGCCAGGCGTCGAACTCGGGGTGGTCGGTGGCGCGCAGGTTCA
>CAZQPN010000566.1:0-2390 GCA_964595215.1 uncultured Rubrivivax sp.
ACCGCGCGGTGATGCTGGCCGGCATCAGCCACGACCTGCGCACGCCGCTGGCCCGCCTGCGGCTGGAGACCGAGATGAGCGTCGCCGACGAGGAGGCGAAGAGCAACATGGCGCTCGACATCGACCAGCTCGACGCCATCATCGACAAGTTCATGGACTACGCCCGACCAGGCGAGACGCAGCTGCACACGGTGCACCTGTCGCAGCTGGTCGACCGCGAGGCCGCGGCGCTGCGCGACCCCGACCTGATCCGGATCGATTCGCGGCTGCCGATCGACCTCGCGGTGCTGGCCGACGAGACCGAGCTCGGCCGCGTGTTCTCCAACCTGTTCGAGAACGCGCGTCGCTACGGCCGCGACCCGACCACCGGCCGCGCCGAGGTCAGCGTCAGCCACAACCGCATCGGCCCCTGGGTCATCGTCTCGGTGCGAGACACCGGCCCGGGCGTGCCGCCGGCCAAGCTGCCGCAGCTGACGACGCCGTTCTTCCGCGGCGACGCCGCGCGCACGGCGGCCACCGGTGCCGGCCTGGGGCTGGCGATCGTCGAGAAGGCGATGCAGCGGTTGGGTGGGTCGCTGGAGATGAACAATGCCGCCGATGGCGGATTCATCGTCCACCTGCGGCTGCGCCGCGCGCCCTGAGACGGCCGACGCCGGCGCGGCCCGTCGCGCGGCTCAGGCGCCCGTGCAGAGCGACAGGACGTGGCCGATGCGCGGGTCGCCACGCCCGCCGAGCACCAGCGCGTGTGCGGCGCGCACGGCCTCCGGTCCGTTGTGGCGCTGCACCACCAGACACGGCGCCGAGGGGTCCGTCGCACGAATCCGGAAGGCGTGCCAGGCCTCGGCCAGCCGGCGGTTGAACTCGGCCGCGCCCCAGTCGGCGCTGCGCTTCCTGGCCTGCGCCGGAGCGAAGAACAGCACCGG
Organism: uncultured Rubrivivax sp.; assembly: GCA_964595215.1. Taxonomy (GTDB): domain Bacteria; phylum Pseudomonadota; class Gammaproteobacteria; order Burkholderiales; family Burkholderiaceae_C; genus Rubrivivax. The sequence continues at coordinate 924 of CAZQPN010000566.1, forward strand.
TCGCGGCCCGGGCAGGTCGCGTCCGCCGGCAAACTGGTCGACGTGGGTGCCGCCGATCGAGGCGCTGTACGCCAGCCGCGTCAGCCGCTCATGGATCGATCGCCGCAACGCCCCGTTACCGGCAAAGTCGACATAGACCGCAGGCGTGTCGGGCGCCAGTGTGTCGAGCGCGTCGTAGGTCAGCACGCGGCCGTAGACGCCCAGGCTGCGACAGAAGTCCACCTTGTCCGGCGAGGTCAGGCCGACGACCTCGACCTCGGGCCGGCGCGCCAGCCGCGCCGCGGTCGCGACCGCGGTCTTGCTGCTGGCCGACGACAGCAGCATCACGCCGCGCGCGCCGCCCGACGTCGTGCCGAAGAAGTCGTTGTCGGCCAGGAAGTCGTCGACCAGCCAGGCGGTGAGGAACAGTGGCCGCAGCAGTGCCTGCACCGGCTCGCTGTCGGGCGTGTAGAACGGGTCGCCGGTCGTGCGCACGATCTGGTTGTAGACCGCATGCAGCGTGGCGCGGTGCGGCGCGCCGTCGGCGAAGCCGTGCACGGAGAGCCGCACCGGCGCGACCGTTGCGTGCGAGGCCATCGGCCAATAGCCGTACAGGCGCTCCCCCACCGCGACCCCGGGGTGCAGCGAATGCACGACGTCGCCGAAGCCCCAGACCGGGATGCAGCCCCAGGGCGTGCCGTCGGCCTCGGGCGCGACCGGAAAGAACTGCCAGTAGTGCATCGCGTCGCCGAAGGCGGCGTAGGTGATGTTGTTGGCGGTGTAGGCGAAGTGTGCGATGCGCGCGCGGACCTGGCCCTGGGCAAGCCGGACGTCCGGCAACTCGGCGACGCGCGTCGCCTCGAGCCGGTCCTTGCGCACTTGGAACTGCAGGGTGCTCATGACGTGATGGATCCCTTCATCACCGCGGCGATGGCGGGCGTCATGCACCAAGCGCGCGCCGCAGCGCGGACGCGCACAGGTCGAGCGCGGTGTTCGCCTCGTCGATCACGCGGCCCATCGTGACGAAGCCGTGCACCTGGCGCGCGAAGCAGACGTACTGGGTGGCGACACCGGCGCCGGACAGTGCGTCGGCGTACTGACGGCCCTCGTCGCGCAGCGGGTCGAAGCCGGCTGTCAGCACCAGCGCCGGTGGCAGGTGCGCGTGGTCGGCGGCGAGCAGCGGCGACGCACGCCAGTCCGGCCAGTCGGCCGGGTCGGCGATGTAGTGGCCACGGTAGTAGGCGACGCTGTCGCGCGTGAGCAGGTAGCCCTGCCCGTTGGCCTCGTGCGACGGCGCCACTGCGCGCATGTCGGTCGCCGGGTAGATCAGAAGCTGGAAGGCCGGCACCGGCTCGCCGGCGTCGCGCAGCGCCAGGCAGACCACGGCCGCCAGGTTGCCGCCGGCGCTGTCGCCGCCGACCGCGATGCGCACCGCATCGACGCCGAGCGCCGCCGCCTGAGCACGCGCGAACCGCGTCGCCGCGACGG
>CAZQPN010000567.1:0-2381 GCA_964595215.1 uncultured Rubrivivax sp.
CGCGGGTTCGACCCAGCCCGTCATGGCGGGGTCACCGACGCGCGCCCACCAGCGCAGGTCGGCGGCGCTCGGCGCCGGGGCATCGGGCGGGGCGGCGGACCGGCGGTCGACGACGCCGAGCCCGTCGACGGCGGCCAGGGCGGCCACGCTGGGCGGCGCCTGCGGCGGCGGCACGGCGCAGCCGGCGGCCAGCGCGACCAGCGGCAAGAGCAGCATCGGCGCGGCGCGCACCCAGCCTCGGTCCGATGGCCGTCGCGCCGTCACGGCCGCTGCTCCGCCGCGGTCAGCTCCTGCGCCAGCCGCTCGGCCTCGCGCGCCCGCGGCCGCGCCAGCGGCGCCAGCAGCGTGTAGATCACCGGCGCCAGGAAGAGCGTGAACAGCGCCGCCAGCGCCAGTCCGCCGAAGATCACCCAGCCGATCGCGGCGCGCGCTTCCGAGCCGGCGCCGGCGCTCAGCAGCAGCGGCACCGCGCCGAGCACCGTCGACGCCATCGTCATCACGATCGCGCGCAGCCGAGTCGCCGCGGCCTCGCGCGCGGCGTCGATCACCGCCATGCCGCGGTCGCGCAGCTGGTCGGCGAACTCGACCATCAGGATGCCGTTCTTTGCCATCACGCCGACCAGCAGCAGCAGCCCGATCTGGCTGTAGAGGTTGAGCGACACGCCGCTGGCGGCCATCGCGAACACCGCGGCGGCGAGGCCGAAGGGCACCGTCAGCAGCACGACGGCGGCGCTGGTCACGCTCTCGAACTGCGCCACCAGCACCAGGAAGACGACGAGCAGCGCGATCGCGAAGGTGATCTGCACGCCGCGCGACGTCTCCTCCAGCGTGCGCGCGTCGCCCAGCAGCAGCAGGCCCATGCCGTCGGGCAGCGTGCGTGAGGCCAGGGCGCGCAGGTCGTCGACCGCCTGCTGCAGAGGCACGCCCTCGGCCAGCGACAGGCCCATCTCGACCGCGCGGCGCTGGCCGTGGCGGTCGAGCTGGGCCGCGATCGCGCCGTCCTCGAAGCGGACGAACTGCGACAGCGGCACCGCACGCCCGTCGGCGTTGCGCACCGTCAGCCCGAGCAGGTCCTGCGGGTCGCGCACCGCGCGCAGCGACGACTCCAGCATCACCGGCACGCTGCGGTCGTCGACGGCCATCGTCGCCACCTCGGTGCCGTCGACGAGGGCGCGCAATGCGGTGTCCAGGCCGTCGACGGCGACGCCGAGGTCGGCCGCGCGCGCGCGGTCGATGCGCAGCGACAGCTGCGGCTGCGTGGCGTCGTACTCGACGCGCACGTCGACGACGCCCTGCATCTGCTGCTCGGCGGCGGCGGCCAGCGCGTAGGCGGCCTCGGCGATGCGCGCATGGTCGGTGCCGGTGATCGCCACCTGCAGGCCGCCGCTGGCGTTGCGCACGCCCAGGCTGTTGCCGCCGATGACACGCACCTGCCCGCCAGGCAGCGCCGACAGCGCCGGCTGCAGCCGCGCCGCCAGGTCCTGCTGCGTGCTGTCGCGCTCGGCCCAGTCCTTCAGCGGCGCGATGATCTGGCCGCGGTTCGGGTCCCAGCGGCCGGTGATCGTGAAGACGCTCGTCACCAGACCCTCGTCGACGAGCGGCTCGATCACGCGCAGCGCCTGCTCCATCTGGCGGTCGGTGTACGCGAGCCCGGTGCCGTCCGGGCCGCTGAGGAAGAGCATCAGCGTGCCCCGATCCTCCGAGGGCGCGAGCTCCTGCGGCAGGCCGCGCAGCGTCGCCACCGCCGCCAGCGCCACCGCCAGCGCACCGGCCAGCACCAGCGCGCGATGCCGCAGCGCCGCCGCCAGGGCACGGTCGAAGCCGGACGCCACGCGCGTGCCGACGGCGCCGAGCGCGCGGCCCACGCGCCCGGGCCGCGCCAGGATGTCGATGCGCGATGCCATCATCGGCGCCAGCGACAGCGCGACGAAGGACGAGATCGCGACCGCGAAGGCCATCACGAAGCCGAACTCGGTGAACAGCTTGCCGGCCGCCGACGGCAGGAAGGAGATCGGCACGAAGACCGAGATCAGCGTCGCCGTCGTCGCCAGCACGGCGAAGAAGACCTCGCGCGCGCCGAGCACCGCGGCGGCGCGCGCGGCCAGGCCCTCGCGCCGGCGGCGCTGGATGTTCTCGAGCACGACGATGGCATCGTCGACGACCAGCCCGGTGGCCAGCAGCAGCGCCAGCAGCGTGATCAGGTTGACCGAGAAACCCATCGCCCACAACGCCGCGAGCGTGCCGACCAGCGACACCGGGATCGCGATGACCGGGATCAGCGTGGCGCGCCACTGGCCGATGAACAGGCCGACGACGAGCGCGACGATCAGCACCGACAGCCCCATGCTGGTCAGCACCTCGCCGATGGCGCCGCGGATGAA
>CAZQPN010000568.1:0-2380 GCA_964595215.1 uncultured Rubrivivax sp.
CGCGCGTGACGTACTGCTGCGCCATCTCGGTGAAGATCTCGTTCGGGCCCCAGGCCCCCTGCATCTTCAGGACGACCGGCGACTGCGCGACCGAGATCATCGGGAAGCCCGCCAGCGGCGCCGCCACGGCGGCCGTGGCGGCGCGGCCCAGGAAACGGCGGCGCGCCGGCTTGCTGTCGTCCGACGATGCGCCGGTGGGGGTGTCAATCTTGTCGTTCAAGGTCGTCTCCTTTGTCTTCAGCGGTGTGCGGATGCCCAGAAAGGCGTGCGGCGTGCCGATTTTCGCGGACCGCCGAGCGCACGCGCCTGGCGCGCGTGCCAACCTAGGACTATCGGGAGCGCGCCGGCGCCGGACAACCGGGGGTAACCCGCTACCCTCGGGCCAACTCTGTTTTGACCTGGGCCGGGGTAATCCGAGCCCGCCTCGCCGGTCGTCAGGCCCGACGCACCCGCACCGTGTAGTCGCCAGCCCCGCTGGCGCGGTTGTAGTGGCGCACCTGGGCCCAGTACTCGCCAGCCCCCAGGTCGGCGCCGATGCGCGCGTTGTAGGCCTGGCCGGAGTCGTCGTCCTCGGCGATCAGGCGCGTCGGCAGGTCGGGGCCGAACAGCTTCATGACGACGTCGGTCGGGCCCTGCGTGTCGATCACGTGGCGGCCCGGCCGGTCGACCGTGAAGCGAAACAGGTCCTCCTCGCCGAACCTGCCGATCGACGCCGCGGTGCGGCGCCGCGCGTTGACGACCAGGCGGGTCGCCGCATCGACCGTCGGCGCGTGCTTCGGATACATCTGCGCGCCCGCAATGAAGGCCTTGTCCATCGCCGACAGCACCTCGTTGGCCTCGGTGCCGACGCTGTTCGTCGTCCACGCCGCCGGAAAGAAGTACAGCATGATCGACGCCGGATCGAACGCCGTGCCGTTGATCTGGTCGAGCTGATAGCGGCGCAGGATGTTGTGGCGCGTCGTCGCCTCGTCCCAGAAGTTCGGTGACTTGGCCATCTCGCGGATCACCACCGCCTCGTTCCACTGGATGCCCCCGGCCGGGTTCTGGTGCTCGTGCGCCAGGCCGATCGCGTGCCCCCACTCGTGCGCCGCGGTGCCGCCGTCGAGGAAGCCGAGGTTCATCGTCGGCTGGTCGAGCGGGATCTGGCGCGCGTCGGTGCCGATGTAGGACCAGGCGCCGTCGCGCGCGTCGAAGGCGATGCGGATGTCGGCGTTCGGTGCGTCGTCGAAGACCAGGTGCAGGTTGGCCACCGCCGTCCACCAGCCGGCCTGCTCGCGTGCAATGGCCCGCTGCGTCGGATTGCCGCCGATGAATCGCACGTGCAGCGTGCTGCCGTTCATCCACGCCTTGCCGATCGGCGCGACGGCACGCGGGCGGCCTCCGCGACCGCGCGTCGTCGCGGGCTGGCGCATCAGCTCCTGCGGCAGGATGCGGTCGAAGCAGACGTGCGGGCGGTCGGTCATGGGGTGGTCTCCTGTCGAGGGTCGGTGCGATCGGCGGCGTCGCCAGAGCTTCGCCCAGGCCGGCGCAGGCGACAAGTCCCGTCCGTGGGAGGCGCGGCCGGGGCGACGCGATGCGTCGTCGTTGTAAGCCGTCTGTATCCGCGGCGCGGTCGGGCGTGAGATGCGTCACGCCTGCGGGCTGGCACGTGACGTGCAAGGGGGTCGCTGGATCCACGACCGACGAGGCCCGCATGACCCGCATCCCGCCGACCCTGCCGCGCCGCCTTCGCCCCGCGCGCGCGGCGACCCGCAACGCGCTGTCGTCGGTGCTGCGCCTGGCGCGCGTGCCGCTGCGCCGTCCCGCCGGCGTGGCCTGACGCGGCTGTCGCCAGCGCCGGCGCGGCGACAATGCCGCGGTGACGCCGGACTCGCTCGCCCACTCCATCGCGCGTGCGGCCCTGCTCGCCGGCGGTGCCGGCGTGCCGGCACTCGCCCTGACCCAGCCGGCAGAGGGACCGACCCCGGCGGTGCCCGTGCCATCGGTCCCGGCGGCGCCGGCCGCCGCGCCGCAACGCGTCGAGATCACCGGCAGCCGCGGCGGCGAAGACGAGCAGCGCCGCCGCAGCACCGCGGCCAAGATCGTCGTCGGCCGCGACGAGATCGAGGCCTATGGCGACAGCAGCATCGGCGAGGTGCTGCGCCGCCTGCCCGGCGTCACGACGCCTGGCGGCCCCGGGCGCGGTGGTGCACCCCGGCTGCGCGGGCTGGGCGGCGGCTACACGCGGCTGCTGATCGACGGTGAGCCGATCCCGCGCGGCTTCTCGCTCGAGCAGCTCACGCCCGAGCAGGTCGAGCGCATCGAGATCCTGCGCGCGCCGACCGCCGAGACCGGCGCGCGCGCGATCGCCGGCACCATCAACATCGTGCTGCGCGAGGGC
>CAZQPN010000569.1:0-2378 GCA_964595215.1 uncultured Rubrivivax sp.
AGGTGGATGATGGCGTTGGTGCTGCAGCCCATCGCCATCGCGCAGGCGATGCCGTTGAGGAAGCTCTCGCGCGTCAGCAGCTTCGCCGGCGTCAGGTCCTCCCACACCATCTCGACGGCGCGGCGGCCGCAGGCCGCGCTCATGCGCACGTGGCCGGCGTCCGGCGCCGGGATGCTGGACGCGCCCGGCAGCGTCACCCCGACGGACTCGGCGATGCCCATCATCGTCGCCGCCGTGCCCATCGTCATGCAGGTGCCGTGGCTGCGCGCGATGCCGGCCTCGAGCGCCTGCCACTCGGCCTCGCCGATGCGGCCGGCGCGGCGTTCGTCCCAGTATTTCCAGGCGTCCGAGCCCGAGCCCAGCGACTCGCCGCGGTAGTTGCCGCGCAGCATCGGACCGGCGGGCAGGAAGACGAAGGGCAGGCCCATGCTCAGCGCGCCCATCACGAGGCCGGGCGTGGTCTTGTCGCAGCCGCCCATCAGCACCGCGCCGTCGACCGGATGGCTGCGCAGCAGCTCCTCGGTCTCCATCGCGAGGAAGTTGCGGTAGAGCATGGTCGTCGGCTTGACGATCGGCTCGCTGAGCGAGATCGCCGGCAGCTCGACCGGAAAACCCCCGGCCTGCAGCACGCCGCGCTTGACGTCGTCGACGCGCTGCCTGAAGTGCGCGTGGCACTGGTTCAGATCGCTCCAGGTGTTGACGATCGCGATCACCGGTTTGCCGGCCCAGTCGTCCGGGCCGTAGCCCATCTGCATCAGGCGCGAGCGGTGGCCGAAGCTGCGCAGGTCGTCGGGGGCGAACCAGCGCGCGCTGCGCAGCTGGTCGGGGGTCTTGGCGGGCATGCGGATCCTGTGGTGGCGTGAAGGGCGGGGCGCCGCGGACCGGCGGCGATGCCCGCAAGGCTAGGCCAAGCCGGCGCGCTTGCCGATGGGGACAACCTGCAGGCGATGCAGGCAGTCCGGATGGTGTGGGGTGCGGCCGTGGCGTCTATGCTCGGTGGGTCGTGTCACCGGAGCGCACGCCGTGGCCACTCGAACACCTGCGACCGGCCCCATGGGGCGCGTGGTCGCGCCGGCCGAGGGCTTCGTCGATTGGTGCGTCGAGCTGCTGTCGCCGCTCGGCACGGTGCGCGCGCGGCCGATGTTCGGCGACCACGGGCTGTACCTCGACGAGCGCTTCGTGGCCATCGCCGCAGGCGAGGAGCTCTACCTGAAGCCCGACGCGGACAGTGCGCTGCTTTCGCTGCGTCCGGCAGCGCGCCCTTCACCTATGCCGCCAAGGGGCGGTCGATGACCTTGGGCTTCTGGCCTGCGCCGGCCGAAGCAATGGACTCGGCGGCCGGGATGGCGCCGTGGGGACGGCTGGCGGTGGAGGCGGCGGGGCGGGCGGCGGCCAGGCCGGCTACGGCGTCACGCCGGCGTGCGACCCCGCTCCGAGCGCGGCGCCCCTGAGCCTCCGGAGGCCGATCCGCCCGCGAGGCGCGGCGGGCAAAGGTCGCCGATCAGTAGGTCTCCAGGTGCAACCGCCCCTGGCTCTTCATCCCCGCCCCCACCGCATCCCAATCCATCCCCGCCTCACGCGCGATGTCGCGCAGCGCCAGCACCACGCCTTCCTCCATCGCCTTCAGCCCGCAGACGTAGAAGTAGGCGTTCGGGTCCTTGATCAGCGGCGCCAGGTCGGCCGCGGCGGCGCGCATCGCGTCCTGCACGTAGGTCTTGGGCTGGCCGGCCTCGCGCGAGAAGGCGAAGTGGATGTCGATGAAGTCCTTGGGCAGGCTCTGCAGCGGGCCGAAGTAGGGCAGCTCGGCGCGCGTGCGGGCGCCGAAGAACAGCAACAGCTTGCCGCCGTCGAACCTGCCGCTCTTGCGCAGGCGGCGGCGCCACTCGGTCATCGCGCGCATCGGCGCGCTGCCGGTGCCGGTGCAGATCATCACGATGTGGCTCTTCGGGTGATTCGGCATCAGGAAGCTGGCGCCGAAGGGCCCGATCACCTCGACCTTGTCGCCCACCTTCAGGTCGCAGACGTAGTTGCTCGCCACGCCGCGCACCGGGCGGCCCTGGTGGTCCTCCAGCACGCGCTTGACCGTCAGCGACAGGTTGTTGTAGCCCGGCCGCTCGCCGTTGCGCGGGCTGGCCACGCTGTACTGGCGCGCGTGGTGGGGTTTGCCGCGCTCGTCGACACCGGGCGGCACGATGCCGATCGACTGGCCTTCCAGCACCGGGAACGGCATGGCGCCGAAGTCCAGCATCACGTGGTGGGTGTCGTAGTCCTTGCCGACCTCGGTCACGCGCACGTTGCCGACGACGGTGGCGGTGACGGTCTTGTGCGCCGCCTTCGGGCCGTAGAGGTTGGTGTAGGCGTGCGCGGCCGACCAGGGC
>CAZQPN010000570.1:0-2372 GCA_964595215.1 uncultured Rubrivivax sp.
GACGCACCGGCCGCGCCTGTACGTCACGGTGTCGGTGCTGCACAACCCGACCGGCCACAGCCTGACGCCGGCGCTCGCCCACCGCGTGCTGCAGCTGGCCGAGGCGCACGACTTCACCATCGTCGAGGACGACACCTACGCCTTCCTGGCCCCGCCGCATGCGACGCGGCTGGCGACGCTGGACGGGCTTCGGCGCACGGTGCTGGTGTCGGGCTTCTCCAAGATCCTGACGCCGCAGTGGCGCGTCGGCTTCGTCGCCGCCTCGCCGGCGCTCGCCGAGCGGTTGATCGACAGCAAGCTGGTGGGCACGCTGACGACGCCGGCGCTGCTCGAGCAGGCCATCGCGTGGTGCCTGGACCAGGGCCTGCTGCGCCGCCACGCCGAGCGCGTCGTGCAGCGTCTGGACCGCGCCCGCGCCCGCGCCGTGCGCCAGGCCGAGGCGGCCGGCTGCCGCTTCGTCACGCCGCCGCAGGGCCTGTTCGGCTGGGTCGACGTCGGCGTCGACACCGAGGCGCTCGCGCTGGCGCTGCTCGACGATGGCTGGCTGCTGGCGCCCGGCGCCCTCTTCCACGCCAGCCGCAGGCCGGGCACGCTGATGCGCATCAACTTCGCCGCCACGCAGGACAGCGCGTTCTGGCAGGTGCTGCAGGGCTGGCGACGCCGGTGCCGGCCGGCGGCCTGACGGCGCTACCATCCCGCCTTCGGCAAATCAGCGCAAGGCCAGGCCCCGGCACCCCGACCGATGGCGATGTTCGAGTCCACGCTGCCCGCCGACGCGCTGCAGCTGATGCGTGTCAGCGGCTTCCAGCGCTACCTGGAGACATCGGCGGGCGCGCGCCGCGGGCCGGCCAGCACGCGGCTGAGCACGCTCCAGCCCTCGGTGTTGCAGGACCTGATGCGTTTCGAGCGCGACGGGCGCGCCAGCGAGCTGCTGGAGGTGCTGGCCGCCAGCCTGCGCCACGGGCGGGATCTGCTCGTGCACGTCGCGCACCGCCACCACGTGCTGCCGCTGACGCTGTTCCCGCGCGCCCGGCTGCTGCACACCCCGTTGCCGCTGGCGGATCTGCTGGCGCTGCGGCTGGACGCGCTGGCCGTGCTGCAGGTCGAGCCGGCCGTGCTGCGTGCGCCGCGCGGCACGGGGCGGGGGCCAGGTGCCGACGCCACGCAGTGCCACGCGCTGGACGTGCTGAGCTGGGAGCTGGCGTTGCGCGGCGCGCTCGGCCGCCTGTTGCCGGAGCTGTCCGGCGGCGCCGCCTACCGCGTCACGCCGGCGGCCGACCTGTACCCGCTCGGGCTGACCGGATCGCTGGCCGCCGCGGTCGAGCGGCTGCGGCGCGCCAGCACCAACCTGCGCGAGATCGCCGGCTGGCCGGGCTTCGATCGCGAGCGGGCGATGCGCCTGCTCAACGGCCTGTACCTGCTGTCGGCACTGATCATCAGCCGCGCCCACCCGGCAGCTGCGGTCGACGCCTGGGGCATCGGGCTGCGCGGCGATTGACGCCCGGCCAGCGACAGCCCGGCCGCGCTCGGCGCCAGGTCGCCGGTTGGCGGTCGTCTCACCGGCTGCCGAGCGCCTCCCAGCGCTCGAGTGCCGCCATCAGCTCGGTCTCGATCTGCGCGTAGCGGGTGTTCAGCTCGCCGGCGCGCTCGGGCTCGGTCGTGTACAGGTCGGCGCTGGCCAGCCGCTCGGCGATGGTCTTCTGCTCGGCTTCCAGGGCCTCGATGCGGCCGGGCAGGTCGTCGAGTTCGCGCTGCTCGCGGTAGCTCAGCTTCGTACGCGGCCGCGGCGCCGCAGGCGACGCCGCCGACCGGACAGGCATGGCCGGCGGCACGGCCGGCTCCGCCGACGCCGACGCCGCCGCCTGCACCGCGGCACTGCGCGCGCGCTGCAGCTTCCAGTCCTCGTAGCCGCCTTCGTATTCACGCCACAGCCCAGGGCGGCCGCCGTACGCCGGGTCGCCCTCCCACGCGATGGTGCTGGTGACGACGTTGTCGAGGAAGCGCCGGTCGTGGCTGACGAGGAAGACCGTGCCGGCGTAGGCCTGCAGCAGATCCTCCAGAAGGTCGAGCGTCTCGATGTCGAGGTCGTTCGTCGGTTCGTCGAGCACCAGCACGTTGGCCGGCAGCGCGAACAGCCGCGCCAGCAGCAGCCGGTTGCGCTCGCCGCCGGACAGCGTGCGCACCGGCGAGTTCGCGCGCTCCGGCGCGAACAGGAAGTCGCCGAGGTAGCTCATCACGTGCTTGCCGCCCTTGCCCGGCGGGCCGGCGTTCTCGATCCACTCGCTGCCCGGGCTGATGGTGTCGGCCAGCGTCGCGTCCAGGTCCAGCCCGGCGCGCATCTGGTCGAAGTAGGCCACCTGCAGCTTGGTGCC
>CAZQPN010000571.1:0-2371 GCA_964595215.1 uncultured Rubrivivax sp.
TTCCTGGCCACGCGGGGGCTGCACCTGTCGATCGAGTTCACCGGCGGCACCGTGGTCGAGGTGCAGTACGCGCAGACCACCGACATCAACGCCACCCGCACCACCATCGAGGCCCTGGGGCTGGGCGAGGTGCAGGTGCAGAACTTCGGCACCTCGCGCGACGTGCTGATCCGGCTGCCGGTGCCCGAGGGCGAGAAGCAGGACGCGCTGGCCGCGCGCGCCTTCGACGCACTGTGCGCCGCCGAGAGCGGCGCGGTCACCCAGAAGGCCTACGTCACCGATGAAGGCGAGGCGGTCAGCCGCCCGGCCTGCGTCGGCGCCGGCGGCGCCGAGCCGGTGCAGCTGATGCGCACCGAGTTCGTCGGGCCGTCGGTCGGCGCCGAGCTGGCGCGCGACGGCGCGATCGCGCTCGCCTTCACCATCGTCGGCATCATGATCTACCTGGCGCTGCGCTTCGAGTGGAAGTTCTCGGTCGCCGCCATCATCGCGAACCTGCACGACGTGATCATCATCCTCGGCTTCTTCGCCTTCTTCCAGTGGGAGTTCTCGCTCGCTGTGCTGGCGGCGGTGCTGGCGGTGCTGGGCTACTCGGTCAACGAGTCGGTCGTCATCTTCGACCGCATCCGCGAGTCCTTCCGGCGCTACCGCAAGATGACGACGCCTCAGGTGATCGACAATGCCATCACGCGCACGATCAGCCGCACCGTCATCACGCACGGCTCGACGCAGATCATGGTGCTGTCGATGCTGATCTTTGGCGGCCCGACGCTGCACTACTTCGCGCTCGCGCTGACGATCGGCATCCTGTTCGGCATCTACTCGTCGGTCTTCGTCGCCGCGGCGATCGCGATGTGGCTGGGCGTCAAGCGCGAGGACCTGGTCAAGACAGGCGGCAAGGAGCACGACCCGAACGATCCGAACGCCGGGGCGGTGGTGTAGAGTCGATTCGGCGCTTGTCCTGGCGCGCCACCGTATCTCCCCCACCCTCCTCATGGCCGACGGCGCTGCATTCCAGACCCTGGCTGGTCAGGCCCGGCGGCTGTACGCGGAGGAGATCGTCAAGGGGCTGCCGGCCCTGCTGCGCCACGTTTCCGAACAGGCCCAGCGCCTGCTGGACAAGCCTTCCGAGCGCGACACGCTGCAGCGTCGGCGCGACCTGATGACCAACGTGCGCCAGAGCGGCGCGGCGTGGCACCGGGCGCTCGTCAGCGGCCTGCGCAGCGCGCTGCTTTACGGCGTGTCGGCGTCGCGCACCGGCGGCGGCCGCCCGCCGACGACCTTCGACACCATGTCGCTCGTCGACGACGACACGATGGAGCTGGAGATCATGACCTCCCGGCTCGCGCTGGCCATCATGGACCGCGCGTCGTGGGAGTTCTCCGACCTGCGCTCACGCGTGGCCTACATCGAGAAGCGTGCCGAGCTCGAGCCCAACGACCTGCTGCGCTCGCATGTGCTGGCGCGGCTGGTGGTCGACGCGTGGCAGGCCGCGGGGCTGACGCAGACCGACTGGGGCGAGCTGCAGAACGCCCTGCACGAGGAGTTCGCGCAGCTGGTCGAGGAGGCCTACCACGAGACCAACCGCTGGCTGATCGAGCGCCACGTGCTGCCCGACGTCGACCTGCGGCCGCTGATCCGTCGCCAGCGCGAGTCGCCGATGTCGATCACCGGCATGGACCTCGGTCCGAGCAGCCGTTTCGGCGACAGCGTGTTCAGCGGCTTCGCACCGTCCCGGTCGCCGAGACCGACCGCGCCGCGCGGCTACGTCGGCGAGGAGACGCGCATGATGACGCGCGCATCCGCGCTGGCGCGCAGCTCGGACCACGTCGAGGCGGTGCTCGGCCGGCTGAACCGGCTGGTCGGCCGCCACGTGCCCAACTTCCTGGCGCCCACGCGTCCGCGCGAGCTCTCGCCGGCGCTGTCGCGCGCCATCGACACGGCGCAGATGAGCATCCGGCAGCGCCTGACGCCGGACACCGGCCGCGGCGAGGTCGGGGCCTCGGCGCCGGTGATGCTCGACGAGCTGTACCGGCGCAAGCAGAGCCTCAAGCGCGCCGCCGCGACGCCCGAGGAGCGCGCGACGATCGAGATCGTCGCGCTGCTCTTCCAGAGCATCCTGACCGAGGAGCGCATCCCGGCGGCGATCCGCGTGTGGTTCGCGCGGCTGCAGATGCCGGTGCTGCGCGTGGCCGTGAGCGAGCCCGACTTCTTCGCCACCGTCGACCATCCCGCGCGGCGCCTGATCGACCGCATGGGCGCGTGCGTGATGGGTTTCGACAGTGGCGCCGGCGGCAATGTCGGCGAGGCGCTGACCAAGGACATCAAGCGCATCGTGCAGGTGGTCGAGGCCTACCCCGACACCGGGCGGCGC
>CAZQPN010000572.1:0-2362 GCA_964595215.1 uncultured Rubrivivax sp.
CGCCCGACAGCACCCAGCCCGCGGTCAGGCTGCTCATCGAGATGAAGCCCAGCCCCGTGCCGAGCAGCTGCGCCACCTCGCGCGCGAAGTGCGTCTTCCCGACGCCGGGCGGGCCGAGCAGCAGCATCGGCGTGATCTCCAGCGCGTCGCGGCTGTCCTGGCACAGCGCCAGCTGGCGCCTCAGGTCGTCCAGCACGTCGCGGAAGTTCGGCAGCTCGTCGTACAGGTGCTGCATGGCCGGCAGCCCGCTGGGCTTGACCTGGAAGCGCTCCGGACCCTTCTCCAGCATGCGCTCGTAGGTGCTGCGCAGGCTCTCGTGCTCCTTGGGCGGCAGTTTGTCCAGCCGCTTCTCGACCTCGTGCGTTCGGTACACCGGACGCACCTGGGCGATCGGAATGCTGTGGCCCTGTGGCCCCCGGGCCGGGACAGGGACCAGATCGGTCGTGCTGCTCATCGACGCTCCTCGTGCGAAGCCCACCTGCGGACATTCAAGCAAGAAGACTGCCACGCCGAAGCACGGAAGTGGACCCGGGAACGTCCGCATACGAGCCCCTGCTGCCATCAGCAGACACCGGCTGCGGCTGCCAGCAGCAACCCGGTCAGTCGACGTCCATCCAGCGCCAGAAGTCGCGCGCGAAAGGGTGCGGCTTGTGGCCGTGCGCGCGCGGCTGCGTCAGCGTCAGCGCCAGCGGATGGAAGGTGGTGACGTAGGGCATCCAGGCGACGGACAGCCGCATGGCCTCGCGGATCAGCGCATCGCGCGCCGGCCCGTCCGGCAGCGACTGCTGGCGTTCGTAGAGGGTGTCGAAGGCCGGCAGCGCGAAGCGCGGGGCGTTCGCCTGGCCGGCGTTCGGGCCGTACAGCAGGTCGAGGAAGTATTGGCCATCGGGCAATGCCGCGACCCAGCCGGTGTTCCACATCATCAGTCGGCCGGCACGGCTGGCCTTGATGTTCTCCTGCCACTGCGCGACGCGGAAGCTGACGCGCACGCCGAGCGCGTCCAGCGCGCTCTTCCACAGCGCCTGCTGGCGCCGCGCCCGCTGCGTCGGCTCCGTCGTGACGACGAGCTCGAGCGGTGATCCGTCGGGCCGCTCGCGCCAGCCGTCGTCGTCGCGGTCGATCCAGCCGTGCAGGTCGAGCAGCGCCTTTGCGCGCGGCAGGTCGTGGTCGCCACCCTCGGTCTTCAGCGCCGGGTCCCAGCCGCTGACGCCGGGCGGTATCACGCTCTGGGCGACGACGCCGGCGCCCTGCGCCACGAGGTCGATCTCGCGTTGCGCGTCGTAGGCCAGCGACACGGCGCGCCGCAGCGCGACACGCTCGGGCGTGTAGCCGCCGACGACCGGATCCTGCATCCCGAAGTAGGTGAACCAGGTCTGCGGCAGCGCCAGCGTGTGCAGCCGCACGCCCCGACGACCCAGATGGGGAGCCACTCGACCGTGCGGCGCGGCCAGCGCCGAGAACTCCGGCGGCACCGTCAGGTGGTCCAGCTCGCCGTTCAGGAAGGCCAGCCAGCGCGGCTGCGCTTCCTCGATGATCGCGATCTCGACGCGGTCGAGCAGCGGCAGCCGCCGGCCGCGCAGGCGCGCCGCGACCGCAGCGCCCTCGGCGTCGCCGGGCACCGCCTGCTCGTCGAACACCGTCCCGCGGTGGCGCGGGTTGCGCTCGAGCACGATGCGCGAGCTGCGCGTCCACGCGGCCAGGCGGAACGGCCCCGTGCCCACGGGCACCATCATGCTGCGGCCGGGCTCGGCCTCGATCACCTCGCGCGCCACGGCACCGGCGAGCGCCGGGCTGGCCAGCACCCAGGGCAGGCGCGGCACCGGGCGGTCGGTGCGCAGCTCGAAGCGGTAGCGGTCGAGCGCGCGCAGGCCGGCCGCCTCGGTGTCGTAGTCGAAGCGGCCCGTGGACCGGGCCTGCCGTCGCAGCGCCGCCAGGCCGAGCAGGCCGGCGTTTTCGTAGTGGAAGAGCACCGGGCTCGGATGGCGCGGGTCCCAGTAGCGCTTGAGGCTGTAGACGTAGTCGGCGGCGACGAGCTCGCGCTCGCGGCCGCCGAAGGCCGGATGGTCGTCGAACAGGGTGCCGGGCCGCAGCGTGAAGACGAAGCGGGTGTGATTGTCCGAGACCTCGGGCAGCGCGACCGCGGTGTTCGGCCGCAGCGCCACCGGCCGCGCCAGATGGGCGTACGCCAGCGGGGCGTCGAACAGGCTGCCGACGATCGCGGTGGAGACGGCGTCGCTGAGCTGCACCGGATCGAAGCCGGCCTCGCTGCCGGCGAAGGCGACGCGCAGCGTGCGCCGCGCGGTCGACGCGCGGCCATCCGCGGCGCGCGCCTGCGCCGCAGCGGTGGCGGCGGCGCAGGCCG
>CAZQPN010000573.1:0-2362 GCA_964595215.1 uncultured Rubrivivax sp.
CTTCCACCAGGCCCGCAAGGTGAAGGAAGAGATGGACGAGAGCGAGCGCCGCGCGATTGCGTTGCAGGAGGCCGAGGAACTGGCCGCGGCGCAGCTCGCCGGCGTGGATGCGGCGATCGCCACCGAGGGCGGTACGGAGCCGGCGGCCGAGTGACGACGGGCGGAGTGTCGCCGGTCAGGCATTGAAGGGGCGGCTGCGGCCGCCCTTTTTCATGGCGCGGTGACGTCGGCGTCGCCGGCGACCGCCCAGCGCTGCGGCGGCAGAATCACCAGTCCGTGTCGTGTGACGCGGCGTGCCAGGCGCAGCAGCGCGCGGTCGTGCGTGACCAGCCAGCCTGCACAGTGCGCCAACGCCAGATCCAGGAAGACCTGGTCGTCGGGGTCGCTGCAGCGGGGCCGGACGATCGCCAGACCGGCCGGCAGCGGATGATCGACGGCGAGTCGGTCGTGCACCGACAGCACCGCACTGGCGTCCGGGGACCAGCGGTCGAGCCGGGCGCTGGCAAGCATGTGCGCGAGCTCCGCCCGCATCGCCGCGCAGCTCAGCCAGCGCACGGCACCGCGCGCCAGCGCCTCGCCGAGCTTGTCGGCGCGCGGGTCGCGGAACACCAGCCAGTCCAGCACGACGTTGGTGTCGAGCACGACGCCGGGGACGCCGCCCTGGCCGCTCATGTCGCCACCAAACCGTGCTTGCCTGTAGCGCCGCCGCACGCTAGCCTTGCATGTGACATTCCATCCAACCGGGAGAAGACATGAACGACACCACGATCGAGCAGCGCGAGAAGCTGGTCGCCGACCTGAAGGCCGTCATCACCGATGCCGAGGAGTTGCTTTCGCTGACCGCCGACCAAGCCGGCGAAGGCGCGGCCAAGCTGCGCGAGCGCGTGCAGACGCGCCTGGCCCATGCGCGCGAGCGGCTGGCGGTGGCGCAGGAGCAGGTGGTCGAGCGCGCCAAGGCTGCCGGCCACGCGGCCGACGACTACGTGCACGACAAGCCGTGGCAGGCGATCGGTGTCGCCGCTGCGGTCGGTGTCGTCGTCGGACTGCTGATCGGTCGCCGTTGACGGCTGCCGGATGACGCCGCCGCCGGCCGATCCCGAGGGCGCAGCGGCGCGCGCCGGAAGGGGCGCCGCCGCGCCGGGCCTGTTCGCCCGGATGCACCGCCTGCTGGGTACGACGATCGAGCTCGTACAGCTGCGTGTCGAGCTGCTCGCCACCGACGTCCAGCTGGGTACGCTGCGCTTCTTCGATGCCATCGTGCTGGCGCTGGGTGCGCTCTTGATGCTGGCCGCCGGACTCGGCCTGCTGGCGGCCTGGGTCGTCCTCATGATGTCGCCCGAGTATCGCCTGACGGCGCTGGGCGTCGTTGCCCTCGCCTTGATGAGCGCCGGCGTCTGGGCGCTGGCGGTCGCGCGGGCGCGGCTGCGTTCGGCGGGCGGCGCGTTCTCCGCCACGCGAGCCGAACTGGCGCGAGACCTCGCCGCGCTCGGGCCGGATCGCGGTGGCACGACCTCCTGATCACCTGGGCATCGGGTCATGACAGAGAGCGAGCGATCACTTCTGAAGCGTCAGTCGGTGCTGCTGCAGCGCAGCGCCATGCTGCGCACCCGCTGGACGCGCGATGCCGTTGGGTTCGCGCCGGCCATTGGCGTCGTCGACTTCGCGGTCGACGGCTGGCGCTGGCTGCGTCTCCATCCGCAGTGGCCGGCCGGACTGCTGGTGCTGGCGCTGGCGGTCCGGCCGCGGCGGCTTTGGCGCTGGGGCTGGCGTGCGGCCTGGGCCTGGCGGGCGTGGCGGCGCGTGCGCCCGTGGACGACACCCTGGCTGCGCGCGTCGCGCCGGGTATGGGGTGGTTGACGCGACACGCTGCACCGCCCTTGTCCGGGTTTCCGATTGAGCCTATACTAGAAGGCTTTTCGGCAAACTGAGCCAAGACGACGCCTGCGCGATGGCAGACGTTGACCCGCCAGCGGTATGCGCCGGTGCTCCTCGCATCTGCGCTTGCGTGAGCGGCGCCAGTTCCCGAAAGCCGCGTGAATCTCAACGGGAACCGAAACGATGCCCACCATCAACCAGCTCGTGCGTCACGGCCGTCAGGTCGAGATCACGAAGTCCAAGTCGCCCGCGATGCAGAACTCGCCGCAGCGCCGCGGGGTCTGCACCCGTGTCTACACCACGACGCCCAAGAAGCCGAACTCGGCGCTGCGCAAGGTCGCCAAGGTGCGACTGACGAACGGCTTCGAGGTCATCTCCTACATCGGTGGCGAAGGCCACAACCTGCAGGAGCACAGTGTCGTGCTGGTGCGTGGCGGCCGGGTCAAGGACCTGCCGGGCGTGCGCTACCACATCGTGCGCGGCTCGC
>CAZQPN010000574.1:0-2362 GCA_964595215.1 uncultured Rubrivivax sp.
CTTGGTCATCAGGTTCAGGATGTTGGCGATCGTCAGCTTGGGCGGCGCCGACAGGCCGTTCTTCAGGTCCTTGTGGCGCTGGCCGATGATCTGCAGGTCCAGCGTCAGCACCAGCGCGCCGCAGTTCGCCGCCTTGGCGCGGTCGATCAGGCGCTCGATGAAGTCGCGGTCCTTCATCACGTAGAGCTGGAACCAGAAGGGCCGGGTCGTCGCGGCGGCGACGTCCTCGATCGAGCAGATGCTCATCGTCGACAGCGTGAACGGGATGCCGAACTTCTCCGCCGCCTTGGCCGCCAGGATCTCGCCGTCGGCGTGCTGCATGCCGGTCAGCCCGGTCGGCGCGATGGCCACCGGCATCGCGACGTCGACGCCGACCATCTTCGTGGCCGTGCTGCGGTTCTCCATGTTGACCGCCACGCGCTGGCGCAGCTTGATCTTCTGGAAGTCGCCCTCGTTGGCGCGGTAGGTGCCCTCGGTCCAGCTGCCGCTGTCGGCGTAGTCGTAGAACATGCGTGGCACGCGCTTCTTGGCCAGCCGGCGCAGGTCTTCGACGTTGGTGATGATGGTCATGGGGTGCGTCTCCTCGGTGCGGATGCTAGAGGAGTCGGCGGGCATGTCGCCGGAAAGCCTTTCGGGCGCCACCGGAACGTCGCGCCGGCCCTGCGGGCGACTGCCGCGGCGTCGGCGTCGGGGCTCAGCGGGCGCCGTCAGCCGGCAGCGCGGTGGATCAGCACCGCCCGGCGTCGGCGGCCGCGCCGGGCCCGTGCAATGCGTTCGCCGGACGGACCGCCCTGTCGGCGTTCGGCGCTGGAACGCGGCCCCGCTCGGCCAGCGCGTCGGCCAGCGCCCTGTCCATCGCCTCGCCGTGCGCCGGGAACCAGTGCGCCAGGCCGGTGGCCAGACGCCACACCAGCTCGCGGTCGCGCTCGGCCGCATAGAGGCGCTGCGCCTCGCGCAGCACGTTGAGCACCGCCTGATGCTGGAACGCGTGCGCGTTGTCGCAGCCGATTCCGAGCTGGGCGATCCAGCGCTCCTCGAGTGCGAAGTGCGACTCGGTGTGCGCGAGCAGCCGTGCCAGCGAGGCGTCGATCTCGGTCTCGGCGCCGGCGCCCAGCTTGCGCTCGAGCACACCGAGGAGATCGATGAACTTGTGGTGCGTCGGGCCGATCGCCGGCATCTCGAGCGTCAGCGCGTCGGTCCAGGACGAAGCGGTCATCATGGGCATCGAGGGCCATCGTGCCCCCTCGGGCGACACGGCGCCATGCGCTGGATCAAGCGGGACCCGCCCGCGCAGGCGTCAGTGGCCGAGCAGCCCCGGCAGCCAGAGCGCCAGCCCGGGGAAGGCGCACAGCAGCACCAGCCGCAGCAGGTCGACGCCGATGAAGGGCATGGTGCCGCGGTAGATGCGGGTCAGCGGGACGTCGCGCGCGATCGAGTTGATGACGAAGACGTTCATGCCGACCGGCGGGCAGATCATGCCGAAGGTGACCGCCATCACGACGATGACGCCGAACCAGACCGGGTCGAAACCGAGCTGCGTCATCGCCGGAAAGACGATGGGCACGGTCAGCAGGATCATCGCCAGCTCGTCCATCACCGCGCCGAGGACGAAGTAGCCCACCATCACCAGCGCCAGCACGCCGTAGGCGCCGATCGGCAGGTTCACCAGCCAGTCGACCGCGTTCTGCGTGAACTGGGTGATGGTCAGGAAATAGCCGAACAGGAAGGCGCCGACGACGATCGTCATGATCGCCGACGACACGCGCAGCGCGTCGATCAGCGCGGCGCGCACCTGGCGCCCGTTCAGCCGCCGGCGCACGAGGCCGATCACCAGCGTGCCGGCGGCGCCGACGCCGGCCGCCTCCTGCACCGTGAACCAGCCGCCGTAGATGCCGCCGAGCACGAAGCCGAACAGCAGGATCACCGCCCACAGGTCGCGCAGGCTGGCCAGGCGCTCGGCCCAGGTGTGCGGCTCGCCGACCGGCATGTGCGCCGGGTCGCGCCAGCCGATCCACTGCACGACGGCGAAGTACAGCAGCACGCCCAGCAGCCCCGGCACGGCACCGGCGGCGAACAGCGCCGCAATGTCGACCTCGGTCATCACGCCGTAGAGCACGAAGATGGTCGACGGCGGGATCATGATGCCCAGCGTGCCGCCGGCGGCGATCAGCCCGGCGCTGAAGCCCGGGTCGTAGCCGGTGCGCCGCATCTCCGGCAGCGCCACCTGGCTCATCGTGGCGGCCGTGGCCACCGACGAGCCGTTGATCGCCGCGAAGCCGCCGCAGGCCGCGATGCTGGCATAGGCCAGGCCGCCGCGCCGGTGGCCGAACCAGGCGCGGCCGGCGTCTAACAGCTCCCGGCT
>CAZQPN010000575.1:0-2361 GCA_964595215.1 uncultured Rubrivivax sp.
AGCGCGCCTCGCGCGCCTCCTGCGCGACGCGCAGCACGCGCCGCATCGGCACGCCCACCAGCGCCAGCGCATGGCTGGCCAGCATCAGCGAGCCCTCGATCGCCTCCGGCACGACCTCGGTCGCGCCCGCCGTGCGCAGCCGCTCCAGGTCGGCGTCGTCGATCGTGCGCACGACGACCGGCACCGCCGGCGCGTGCTCGCGCACCAGGGCCAGGATCTTCAGCGCCGATGGCGTGTCCGGGTAGCTGACGACGACGGCGTTGGCACGCGCCAGGCCGGCGGCCATCAGACTCTGCAGGCGCGCCGCGTCGCCGTAGACCACGCTCTGGCCGGCGGCGGCGGCCTGACGCACGCGGTCGGGGTCGAGGTCGAGCGCCATGTAGGGGATGCCCTGGGTGTCGAGCATGCGGGCCAGGTTCTGCCCGCTGCGGCCGTAGCCGCAGATGATCACGTGCTTCTCGGTCCGAATGGACTTCTTGGCGATCGTCGTCAGCGCCACCGACTGCATCAGCCAGTCGGTCGCCGACAGCCGGTTGACGATGCGGTTGCTGTGCATGATCAGGAACGGCGTGGCGAGCATCGAGATCACCATGCTGGCCAGGATCGGGCTTTGCCATTCGGGCGCGACGAGGCCGTTGTCGGCGCCCAGCGTCAGCAGCACGAAGCCGAACTCGCCCGCCTGCGCCAGGTACAGGCCGGTGCGCAGCGCCACCCCCGGCGGCGTGCGGAAGGCGCGCGCGAGCGCCGCCACGAGCACGAACTTGGCGAGCACCGGCAGCGTCGTCAGCATCAGCACCAGCGCCCACTGGTCGAGCACCGGGCGCCAGTCGAGCTTCATGCCGATGGTGATGAAGAACAGCCCGAGCAGGACGTCGTGGAAGGGCCGGATGTCGGACTCCACCTGGTGCTTGAACTCGGTCTCGGCGATCAGCATGCCGGCGACGAAGGCGCCGAGCGCGAGCGACAGCCCGGCGTGCTCGGTCAGGTAGGCCAGCCCGAGCGTGATCAGCAGCAGGTTGAGGACGAACAGCTCCTCGCTCCTGCGCCGCGCCACCAGCGTCAGCCACCAGCGCATGACCTTCTGCCCGCCGGTCAGCAGCACGACCAGCAGCACCACCGCCTTCAGCAGCGCCAGGCCGATCGCGACGGCGAGATCCTGCCCGCTCTCGTCGAGCGCCGGGATCAGCACCAGCAGCGGCACCACCGCCAGGTCCTGGAACAGCAGCACCCCGATGACGCGCCGGCCGTGCTCGGACTCGATCTCCAGGCGCTCGGCCATCAGCTTGACGACGATCGCGGTCGACGACATCGATATCGCGCCGCCGAGGACGACTGCGCCCTGCCACGACATCTGCCACTGGCCGCCGAACAGCCAGCCATAGCTGAAGACCAGCAGCACGTGGCCGGCCAGAGTGCCCAGCATCGTCAGCACCACCTGCGACAGCCCGAGGCCGAAGACCAGGGTGCGCATGCTGCGCAGCTTGGGCAGGTTGAACTCCAGCCCGATGACGAACATCAGGAAGACGACGCCGAACTCGGCCAGGTACTGCACGCCGGCGCTGTCCTGCGCCAGCGCCAGCGCGTTCGGCCCGATCAGCACCCCGACGACGAGGTAGCCCAGCATCGGCGGCAGCTTGAGCGAACGGCAGGCCACGACGCCCAGCACCGCGGCGACCAGGTACAGCAACGTCAGTTCGAGGGTGCTGGCCATGTTTTCCTAGAATGCCCTGATGCTAGCGGAGCCCCTGGCGCGATGACCGCGCCGCCCCCCTTCGATGTCGCGCGCGCGCTGCGGCTGGCGGCCCGCACCTTCGACATCGAGGCGCGTGCACTGCAGGCGGTGGCGGCGCGCCAGGGCGAGGCTTTCGCGCAGGCAGTGCAGGCGATGCTGGCCTGTCGCGGCCGTGTCATCGTGATGGGCATGGGCAAGAGCGGGCATGTCGGCCGCAAGATCGCCGCCACGCTGGCGTCCACCGGCACGCCGGCCTTCTTCGTGCATCCGGCCGAGGCCAGCCACGGCGAACTCGGCATGGTGCAGCCGGGCGACGTCGTGCTGGCGATCAGCAACAGCGGCGAGAGCGACGAGCTGGCGGCCATCGTGCCGGCGCTGCGGCGCATCGGCGTGACGCTGGTGGCGATGACGGGGCAGCCCGACTCGACGCTGGCACGCCACGCCGACATGCAGCTGTCCAGCGCCGTCGACGAGGAGGCCTGCCCCCTCAACCTGGCACCAACCGCGAGCACGACGGCGCAGATGGCGCTCGGCGACGCGTTGGCGGTGGTGCTGCTCGATGCGCGCGGATTCCGCGAGGAGGACTTCGCGCGCTCGCACCCGGGCGGCAGCCTCGGGCGCAAGCTGCT
>CAZQPN010000576.1:0-2357 GCA_964595215.1 uncultured Rubrivivax sp.
GCCGAGACGCGCAGCTTCTCGCGCTCGGCCCAGCTGCGCCACGTCACGCAGCCGGCGTTCTCGCGTCGCATCCAGGCGCTCGAGGCCTGGGCCGGGCTCGACCTCGTCGACCGCTCGTCCTATCCGACCCGCCTGACGCCGGCCGGCGAGACGCTGCGCGACCAGGCGGTGGAGGTGCTGTCGGCGCTGCAGACGGCGCGCAACATGATGCGCAACCACCAGTCGGCCGGGCAGGACACGATCGAGTTCGCGGTGCCGCACACGCTGGCCTTCACCTTCTTCCCGCAGTGGCTGACCGGCCTGCGCACGCACTTCGGCACCCTGCGCAGCCGCCTCATCGCGCTCAACGTGCACGACGCGGTCCTGCGCCTGACCGAAGGCGGCTGCGACCTGCTGATCGCCTACCACCACCCGTCGCAGCCGCTGCCGCTCAACCCCGGCCGCTACGAGGCGCTGGTGCTGGGCCACGAGACGCTGGCGCCCTACGCGCGCGCCGGCGACGACGGGCGGCCGCGCTTCACGCTGCCGGCCGCGTCGGGGCAGCGCGTGCCCTTCCTGAACTTCGGTGCCGGTGCCTACATGGCGCGGCTGGTGGATCTGCTGGTGCAGCAGGCCGGCGCGCGCGGGCAGCTCGACACGGTCTACGAGACCGACATGGCCGAGGGCCTGAAGTCGATGGCGCTGGAGGGCCACGGCGTGGCCTTTCTGCCGCACAGCCTGGTGCGCAAGGACCTGCGCGCACGCCGGCTGCTGCCGGCTGCCACCGGGCCGGGTCTGGAGCTGACGATGGAGATGCGCATCGTGCGCGAGCGCCCGGCGATGGCGCGGCGGGTCAAGCCCGTGGCCCAGGCGCTGTGGGAGCGGCTGCTGGAGACCGGCGCCGCCGCGCCCGCTGCGGTGGGCGCGACCGTGGCGTCTGCGGCGGCGGCGCCCGCTGCGGAGCCCGGCCAGCCGGCCTCCGGCAGCTGAACGGGCCCCAGCCGCGGCCGCGCGGTCGGCTGCCGGGCGGCGTTGCTCAGGCCTTGCCTTGGCTGGCCACCGCGGCCGCGGCCCGCGCTACCGCCTCCGGATCGCCCAGGTAGCGGCGCGAGACGGGCTTCAGATCGGCGTCGAGCTCGTAGACGAGCGGAATGCCGTTCGGGATGTTGAGGCCGACGATGTCGGCGTCGCTGATGCCGTCGAGGTACTTCACCAGCGCGCGCATGCTGTTGCCGTGCGCCGAGACGAGCAGGCGCTGCCCGCGGCGGATCGCTGGCGCCAGCTCGGCGTGCCACAGCGGCAGCACGCGCGCCACCGTGTCCTTCAGGCACTCGGTCAGCGGCACCTGGCCCGGCTCCAGCGCGGCGTAGCGGCGGTCGCCGCGTTCGCTGCGCGGATCGTCGGCGGTCAGCGGTGGCGGCGGCGTGTCGTAGCTGCGGCGCCAGATCAGCACCTGCTCGTCGCCGTACTGGCGCGCCATGTCGGCCTTGTTCAGGCCCTGCAGCGAGCCGTAGTGGCGCTCGTTGAGCTGCCAGCGGTTGAGCACCGGCAGCCAGGTGCATTCCATCGTGTCCATGCAGTGCCACAGCGTCCAGATCGCGCGCTGCAGCACCGAGGTGTAGGCGATGTCGAATTCCATGCCTTCGGCCCTGAGCAGCCGCCCGGCCTCGCGCGCCTGTTCGACGCCGGTGTCGGTCAGCGGGACGTCGGTCCAGCCGGTGAAGCGGTTCTCACGGTTCCAGGTGGATTCGCCGTGGCGGAGCAGGACAAGGGTGTGCATGGCGTCGAATTCTATAATTCGCGGTTTTCCGAACCGACGGGCCTGGCGTGGACTTCATCACCGAGAACTGGGTGCTCATCGTGGTGGCGATCACCTCGGGCGGCATGCTGCTGTGGCCGGCGCTGTCCAGCGGCGGTGGCGCCGGCAAGATCGGCGCGGCCGAGGCGGTGCGCCTGATCAACCGCGAGCGGGCGGTGCTGATCGACGTCAGCGAGCCGGCCGAGTTCGCCGCCGGCCACCCCGGCGGGGCGCGCAACGTGCCCTTCGGGCAGCTCGACGGCGCCAAGGGGCTGCCGTCGAACAAGACGCTGCCGATCGTCGTCGTCTGCCCGTCGGGCATGCGCGCCGGCCGAGCCGCCGCGCTGCTGCGCAAGCAGGGCTACGAGAAGGCGGTGGCGCTGGCCGGCGGCACCAACGCCTGGCGCGACGCCAGCCTGCCGGTCGAGAAGTCGGCCTGACGTCCGGGTCGGGGCCGGGCCGCGCAATGCCGTGCCCGGCAGGGTTTTGGCACTTGCGGAACAATCGCGAGATGAACGCCGTCACCATGTACACGACCCAGGTCTGCCCTTTCTGCGTGCGCGCCAAGGCGCTGCTCAAG
>CAZQPN010000577.1:0-1351 GCA_964595215.1 uncultured Rubrivivax sp.
GCCGCGGCCGCGGGTCGGCCGCGATAGGCGCGTGCCACCGCCGGCGCCAGCGCCCCGGGCACGGCACCCACGGCGAGCACGCGCAGCTCGCCGAGGAAGCGCAGCTCGTCGAGCAGCTGCCGGTCCAGCGGGTCCGGCACCACCACGACCAGGGTGTCGTCGCGCACCATCAGCGGCAGCACGCCTTCGCGCTCGGCCAGCGCTCTGGGCACGCGCGCGAGCGCCGCCGGCTCTGGCGTGTAGTCGCGCGGATCGACGGTGTGCACGCCCAGCCAGTCGGCCATCGCGTCGTGCAGCTGGGCGCGCGTCAACACGCCGGCGTCGACCAGGGCCTCGCCCAGCAGGGGGTGCGGATCGGCGTGTCGCTGCGCGTGAAGCGCGCGCGCAAGCGTGGCACGGTCGACCAGCCCCCGTGCCACGAGGGCGTCGCCGAGGTGCGCTTCGCGGGCGCCGCTGGGGCGGTGCAGCGACTGCCACAAGGCGTCCAGCGGGGCGTGCGGAGGGACGTCGGTGAGCTGGGTCATCGGCAAGGGAGCAAAGTGGCGCCGGGCGCCGGAACGGCATGCCCTGACCTATCGGCAGCCGGCCGCCGCACGTGAGGGCGGATCGCACGGCCACGGCACTGCCGGTCCGCACCACGGATCGAGGATTGATCCTGCGCAAGCCTGCGCCGCCGCCAGGGCCTGGCCGGGGGCTTGGAAAGCGGCCATCCGGCCGCAGTTCAGGTCCATGAGCGAAACCTCCAGCCAGACCTCGCGCCATGTGCCCTGCGCCCATTGCGGTGCCGTCAACCGCGTGCCGGCGGCCCGTCTGACCGACGACCCGGTTTGCGGGCGATGCGGCCAGGCGCTGCTCGCCGGCGCCCCGGTCGAGTTGACCGACGCCAATTTCGACGCCGTCGTCGGCCGCATCGAGCTGCCTGTGCTGGTGGACTTCTGGGCCACCTGGTGCGGACCGTGCCGGATGATGGCGCCGGCCTTCGCGCAGGCGGCGGCGCAGCTGAAGGGGCGCGCGCTGCTGGTGAAGGTGGACACCGACGCCAACCCGCGGCTGGCGCAGCGCTTCGCGATCCGCAGCATTCCGACGCTGGTGCGGCTGGACGGCGGCCGCGAGACCGCGCGACAGGCCGGCGCGGCGCAGGCCGGCGCGATCGTCGCGATGGCGAAGGCCTGAGTCGCGGGCCGTCGGGCGGTCTGCGATCGGGGCTGGCCTCGACGCGCGGCGGCACGTCCGCGGCCGGGGCGGCGCCGTTGCTCAGGCCGTCGGCGCGGCCCCGGTGCGGCGCCGCGCCAGGTCCACGAACCAGTCGAAGCTGTCGGCGTTGGCCATCGCGGCGCGGTTCATCACCGTG
>CAZQPN010000577.1:1361-2354 GCA_964595215.1 uncultured Rubrivivax sp.
CCGATAGCGCAACTGCCCGCGATCATCCAGCTCGCGACTTCGCGAGGCGGATGAACGCCTCGACGCTGGCCGCGTTGGCCATCGCATCGCGGTTCATCACCTTGGCCGGGTCGGCGCCCATCAGCAGCTTCTTGACCGGCAGCTCCATCTTCTTGCCCGACAGCGTGCGCGGGATGGCGCTCACCTGGAAGACCTCGTCCGGCACGTGGCGCGGCGACAACGCCTCGCGGATCGCGGCCTTGATGCGCCGCGTCAGCGCCTCGTCCAGGGTCAGGCCGTCGCGCAGCACGACGAACAGCGGCATCCAGCTCTCGCGGCCCAGGTACTCGAGGTCGATGACCAGGCTGTCGAGCACCTCGGGCAGGGTCTCGACCGCGCTGTAGAGCTCGGCCGTGCCCATGCGCACGCCGTGGCGGTTGATCGTGGCGTCGCTGCGGCCGTAGATGATGGCGCCGCACGCGCCCGACTCGGGGTGCGACGTGATGCGGATCCAGTCGCCGTGGCGCCAGACGCCCGGAAACATGTCGAAATAGCTGTCACGGTATCGCGCCCCGTCGGCGTCGCCCCACAGACAGAGCGGCATCGACGGCATCGGCCGCGTGCAGACGAGTTCGCCGACCTCGTCGATCAGCGAGCGCCCCTGCTCGTCGAAGGCGTGCACCGCCGCGCCGAGGCAGCGGCACTGCATCTCGCCCTTGACCACCGGCAGCGTGCGGTTGCCGCCGATGAAGGCGCCGGCGAAGTCGGTGCCGCCGGAGATGCAGTCGATCCAGATCGGCTGCCCGCCCGGGCGCGGCAGGTGGTCCCAGATCCACTGGTAGGCCTCTTCGGCCAGCGGCGAGCCGGTGGAGCCCACGGCGCGCAGCGCCGACAGACCGCCCCCGCGCAGCGCCGTCAGCCCTTGCGCGCGCCGGGACACGCCGTCGGCCTCGCGCATCGGCTCGACACCGGCCTTCATGCACCCCGCGTCGAAGGCCGCGCCGGCACCGACGA
>CAZQPN010000578.1:0-2351 GCA_964595215.1 uncultured Rubrivivax sp.
GCCTCGCGCCAGGCCGCGTAGCCGGCGTCGCTCGGGTGCAGCCCGTCGGCCGCGTGCAGCCCGGGACGCTGGACGAAGGGGTCGTCGGCGCGCTCGTGGAAGAGGTCGACGTAGACGGCGCCGGCGGCGGCCGCCGCGGCACGCACGTGCCGGTGCAGCGTGCGCGAGCGCGCCGTCATCCACCACGACAGCGGCGGAAAGAAGAACGGCGCGTTGCCGACGTTGCCCGCCGGCATCAGCAGCACCTGCGGGGCGCGCGCGCCGGCCAGCGCCAGCACGCGGCTAAGGTCGCGCCGCACCGCGCCCAGGTCACGCAGGCGCAGCACGTCGTTGCCCCCGGCCTGGACCAGCACGAGGTCGTAGCGCTCGCCCGGCGCCGCCTCGATCTGCGCCGGCACATCGGCCAGCGTCGCGCCGTCGCGCGCCAGGTTGTCGATGCGCAGTCGCGGGTGGTCGCGCCCGATCCGCCCGGCCAGGCTGGACGACGGCGCGCTGGCCCCGGTGCCGACCGCGGTGCTGTCGCCGACGACCAGCAGGCGCAGCGCCGGCTGCGGCGGCGCCTGTCGGTAGGGCTGGCTGGCGCGAGCCAGCTCGGCCGCGGTGGCGAGCCGCAGCGCGGCCCGGCCGAGCACCAGGACGACGACGCCGAGCGCCGCCGCGGCGGCCAGCCAGACCAGCGCCGTCATCGCGCGCGACCGGTCGCGGCCCACCTCAGCGCAGGCCGGCCGGCCCGGGCCACGCGGAGGGCGCGCAAGACGTCGACCGGTCAGGCGGCACCGGCGGCATCGCGGGCGCGCATCTTGGCGTTCACGTAGGCGCCCTGCGGCACGTGCAGCAGGTCGGCGACACGCCACAGCACATGCTGCTCGTGCGCGCTCAGTTGGCCGTCGGCATAGGCCACGCGCCACATGTGCTCGATCATGCGCAGCTTGGCCGGCATCTCGAACCTCGCGTTGATGTGCGACGTGAACGCGAACCAGTCGGTGGCGCCGTGCGCGGTGCGCTCGGCCAGTTCCACGAGGCGAGCCAGTTCGTCATCGGCGAGCGCAAACTTGTCGCGCAGGGCGTCCAGCACGGCGGCGCGCTCGACGTCGGCCATGCCGTCGTCGGCGCGCATGACCTCGACCAGCATCACCGCGGTGGCCAGCTGCAGCGTGTGTTCGGCGTCGGGCGCGTCGGGAGCGGCGGGTGGCACGAGGGCGGCGAACAGGTCCTTGAGCGTCTTCAGCATGGCGCGATGATGGCCGAATTCCGCCCCGCGCGCCTCGACAAGGCCGCTCGCCAGGGCCCTCAGATCGCCATGCAGGCGCGTACACCGTCCGCCTCCATGGCGTCACCGAGGCCCCGCATGACGATCTCGCCGCGCTCCATCACAAGGTACTGGTCGGCCAGCTCGGCGGCGAAGTCGTAGAACTGCTCGACCAGCACGATGGCCATGGTCCCGCGGTCGGCCAGCATGCGGATCACGCGCCCGATGTCCTTGATGATGCTCGGCTGGATGCCCTCGGTCGGCTCGTCGAGCATCAACAGTCTCGGCCCAGGCGCCAGCGCACGCGCGATCGCGAGCTGCTGCTGCTGGCCGCCGGACAGGTCGCCGCCGCGGCGCTGCAGCATCTGGCGCAGGACCGGGAAGAGCTCGAACAGCTCCTCGGGGATGCGCGCACGGCCGGGCCGGCTCGCCAGGCCCATGCGCAGGTTCTCCTCCACCGTCAGGCGGTTGAAGATCTCGCGCCCCTGCGGCACGTAGCCGACGCCGCGCCGTACGCGCTCGTAGGGCGGGCTGCGCGTCAGGTCGTGGCCGTCGAGCAGGACCCGGCCGCCGCTCACCGGCACCACTCCCATCAGGCTCTTCAGCAGCGTCGTCTTGCCCACGCCGTTGCGCCCGAGCACGACCGTGATCTCGCCACGCCGGGCCTCGAAGGCGACGCCGCGCAGGATGTGCGAGCCGCCGTAGTGCTGGTTCAGCGCCTCGACCTGCAGCAGCGCCGGACCCGGCGCGGCGCCGGCGTCGCGCGGGCCGGCAGCGGCGGTCGCGGTCTCAGCGGCCAAGGTAGACCTCGATCACCTGCGCGTCGGCCTGCACCCGCGCCAGCGGCCCTTCGGCCAGCACGCGGCCCTCGTGCAGCACGGTCACGGTCTTGTGGCTGCCGGCGAGCCGGCCGACGAAGTGCATGTCGTGCTCGACGACGACGAGCGAGTGCTTGCCTTCGAGCGACAGGAACAGCTCGGCCGTGCGCTCGGTCTCCTCGTCGGTCATGCCGGCCACCGGCTCGTCGAGCAGCAGCAGCTTGGGGTCCTGCATCAGCAGCATGCCGATCTCGAGCCATTGCTTCTGACCATGGCTCAGCAGG
>CAZQPN010000579.1:0-2344 GCA_964595215.1 uncultured Rubrivivax sp.
AGCGCCCCGGCGGCGAGGGATCAGTCCGCGGGCGGACCGCCGACGCGCGGATCGCGCGGCAGCACGATGCCGTGCAGGTGCAGCGTGCGCGCCAGCGTGCCGCGCGAGACCGGGCGCATCAGCGTGTCTTGCGCGCCGGCCAACTGCATGCGCACGCGGTCGGCGTGCCGGGCCGCGTCGCCGATCGCGAACACCGGCGTGGCGCCGAAGGCCGGCAGCCGGCGCAGCTGGTGGCACAAGGCAGCGACGTCCTCCTGCGGAGCGCCCAGGCCGAGCAGCACCGCCGCGTAGCGGCGCTCCAGGCTGACCGCCAGCGTCTCGGCCATGCCGACGACGCGGTGGACGCGAAAGCCGAAGTCTTCCAGCACGGCGCAGACGACGACGCGCGAGCCGGCGTCGGGCTCCAGCAGCAGCACGTCGGACGGTGGCGCCAGCGCCGGCACGGCCCGGTCGCGCTGTGTGCGCAACTGGCGTTGCCGTACCTTGGCTCGACGTTCGGCCTTCACGCGCTGGTGCACGGCGCGCATCGACGTGTCCGCCGAGGCGCGCAAGTCCGTTGGCGCCAGCCGGTCGCCCGGCAACGCGGCCGGGCCGGACGTGGGCGGTTCGACCGCCCGCATCGTCGGGGCCTCGGCGTGGATCTGCGGCCAGTCGAGCACGCCCGGATCGGCGCCGGCCATCCAGTGGCGCGCCGCACCGGCCAGCGGGCGCGGTGGATGGTCGCGCCAGTGGGCGGGCTCGCGGCCGTCGAGGGCGTCGCCCAGCAGCGTCAGCACGATCGCCGGTTCGGTGTCCGGACCGGCGTCGACACCGGCGGCGGCCATCGTGCCGTCGGTGGCGGGGTGCAGCGCGGTGCGGCAGCGGTGGCAGGCGATCCGCGTGCGCACGTTGATCGCGTCGCAGGCCGGGCAGCGCATCACCAGCGGTGTGCCGCAGGCACTGCAGGTCCGTGCCGCGTCGGCGTTTTGCTGCTGGCACGCAGGGCACAAGGCCATGGACAGGCGGGGCACCGGGAATCCTTCGATGGCTTCGGTGGCGGTGGCCGCCACGGGTCGCACCGTTTGTCTGCCGTCAGCGGCCGTGTCCGCGGCCGGGCATTGGCAGCCGCCCGACACGGTCACTCGCAGCGTACTGCAAGGACTGGCCACCGACGCGGCTTTCAGGGTGGCGGTGGGGCCAAGGTGGCGACGATGACGGGCGGTTCAGGCGGCTCAGATCATCAAGCAATGCTTTCAATGAAACCTGCAGGTGCTTGTTTTTACGTGGAAATCACGCAAGCACCTCGTTCAGAAGAAGGCTGTAAGTTCTTGATTTCATTGATATTTCGACACGAAACCGATTGACCGGCGAGCTTCTGATGGAGTAAAGTGGGAATTCGTGGGAAATTCTGTCTGAAAGTGGTGGGGAGCGGGTGTCGGAGATCGTTTTTCAGGGGACTTCAGCGTTGTCGCTGGACGCCAAGGGCCGGATCACCGTGCCCGTGCGCCAGCGCGACCTGCTGATGCAGGCCTGCGAGGGCCGGCTGACCCTGACGCGTCATCCGGAGGGCTACCTCTGGGTGCTGCCGCGCCCGCGCTGGGAGGCCACGCGCGCCCGGCTGCTGGACATGACGATGGATGCCGACGCGATCCGCCGCATGCTGATCGGCAGCGCGGTCGATGTCGAGATCGACGGCGCGGCGCGCATCCTGGTCCCGCCCGAGCTGCGCCAGGTGGCGCAGCTGAAGAAGGACGTGCTGCTGATCGGCAACGGCCGTGCGCTGGAGCTGTGGGACGCCGGCCGCCATGCGGCCGCGGAGGCGCAGCTGCTGTCGCAGCCGCTGCCGGCCGAGATCCGGAGCTTCGTGCTGCTATGAGCCGCTCGCGGCCTCAAGCGCCGGCCGCGTCCGCCCCGCGCGCCTGCACCGCCACCGCCGACGACCGTCCGGGTGCGCTGCGGTCGCACGTCACGGTGTTGCGCGACGAGGCCGTCGATGCCCTCGTCACCGACCCCGACGGGCTGTATGTCGACGGCACCTTCGGCCGCGGCGGCCACGCCCGGGCGGTGCTGGCCCGGCTTTCGGCGCATGGCCGGCTGCTCGCCTTCGACAAGGACCCGGCGGCGGTGGCGGCGGCGCTCGCCGACTTCGCCGACCCTCGCTTCGAGATCGTGCACGCCGGCTTCGACACGCTGCGCGAGGTGCTGGCCGAGCGCGCCATCGAACGCGTGCAGGGCGTGCTGCTCGACCTCGGCGTCAGCTCGCCGCAGATCGACGAGCCGGCGCGCGGCTTCAGCTTCCGCTTCGATGCGCCGCTGGACATGCGCATGGACACGACCCGTGGCGAGACCGCCGCGGACTTCCTGG
>CAZQPN010000580.1:0-2325 GCA_964595215.1 uncultured Rubrivivax sp.
CGTCCTACCTGGCGCTCATCGGCGTGGCGGCGCTGTCGCTGCTGGCGCTGTCGTGCATCCGCGTCCCCAAGCACGTCAGGCCGGAGTCCGGTGCGCCGGCCGGCCGGCCGCTGGCCGAGATCGCACGGCAGCCGGTGTTCATCGTCGCCGTCGCCGCCGGCGCGCTGGGTTACGGGGTCATGAACCTGCTGATGGCGGCCACCCCGCTGGCGATGCAGCAGTGCGCCCACCCGTTCGACAGCGCGGCGCTGGTGCTGGAGTGGCACGTGCTGGGCATGTTCGTGCCGAGCTTCTTCACCGGCCACCTGATCAAGCGCTTCGGCAGCCTGCCGGTGATGGCCGTCGGCGCGCTGCTGAACTTCGCCTGCGTCATGGTGGCGCTGTCGGGCGTGGACCTGATGCAGTTCCTGGTCGCACTGTTCCTGCTCGGGGTGGGCTGGAACTTCCTCTACACCGGCGGCTCGACGCTGCTGACGACGACCTACCGGCCGGAGGAGAAGACGCGCGCGCAAGGGGCGATGGACACCTGCGTGTTCGCGACCATGGCCGTGACCTCGGTCGCCTCGGGCGCGCTGGTAACGACCCAGGGCTGGATGCTGTTGAACCTCGGGTCGCTGCTGCCGATCACCGCCGTGAGCGCGGCGCTGGCCTGGCTGGCCTGGCGCCAGCGCGCCGAGCGGACGGCGGCCGTCGTCGGCTGAACCGCGCAGCGCCGAGGCGGGCATCCGCCTCGCAGAAAGCACAGGGTTGACCCCAGATATCTGATTCGGAGATAGCTCGGCGGCGAACGATTGAATTTCACAAGGCGCCGGTGCGCGCCTATCGTGCGGCGCGTCCGTCCATCGACCCGACAGGAGGTTCCATGTCCCGCACGACCCTCACGCTGACCGCCGTCGCCGCCGCCGCCGCGCTCGCCGCCCACACCGCCGCGATGGCCCAGCAGCCGCTGGCCAAGCTCGGCAAGGGCGAAGGCCAGGTCGACATCGTCGCCTGGGCCGGCTACATCGAGCGCGGCGCGACCGACAAGAACTTCGACTGGGTGACCGACTTCGAGGCCAGGACCGGCTGCAAGGTCAACGTCAAGACCGCCGGCACCTCCGACGAGATGGTGGCGCTGATGAACGAGGGCGGCTTCGACCTCGTCACCGCGTCGGGCGACGCCAGCACGCGGCTGATCCGCGGCAAGAAGGTGCAGCCGATCAACGTCGCGCTGATCCCGAGCTACAAGAACATCGACCCGCGCCTGCAGAAGGCGCCCTGGCACTACGAGAACGGCACCCACTACGGCGTGCCCTATCAGTGGGGCTGGAACGTGCTCATGTACAACACCAAGGTCTTCGGCAACCAGAAGCCGACGAGCTGGAGCGTGGTGTTCGAGGAGACGACGCTGCCCGACGGCAAGAGCAACAAGGGCCGCGTCCAGGCCTTCGACGGCCCGATCTACATCGCCGACGCCGCGCTGTACCTGATGAAGAAGAACCCGGCGCTCGGCATCAAGGACCCGTACGAGCTCAACGAGGCGCAGTACAAGGCCGCGCTGGACCTGCTGCGCGGACAGCGCAAGCTGGTCGGCAAGTACTGGCACGACGCCTTCGTGCAGATCGACGACTTCACCAACGAGGGCGTCGTGGCGTCGGGGAGCTGGCAGTTCCAGGCCAACATCCTGCGCAGCAAGAAGGCGCCGATCGACACCGTGGTACCGGTCGAGGGCGCCACCGGCTGGGCCGACAGCACGATGCTGCACGCCGACGCCAAGCACCCGAACTGCGCCTACATGTGGCTCGAGCATTCGCTCAACCCGAAGCTGCAGGGTGACCTGGCGGCCTGGTTCGGCTCCGTGCCGGCGGTGCCGGCCGCGTGCAAGGGCAACAAGCTGCTCGGCGACGAGGGCTGCGCGCGCCAGGGCTACAACGACTTCGACCGCATCTCGTTCTGGCGCACCCCGGTGACGCAGTGCAAGACGCAGAACAACGCCTGCGTGCCGTACTTCAAGTGGGTGTCGGACTACATCGCCGTGCTCGGCGGCCGGTGATCTCCCACCCCCGGAGCGGCTGACGCCGCTCCCCCTCGAGGGGGCGCCGCCAGCGAACCGGCAAAGCCGGCTCCGCGGCGGCCGCTTGAGGAATCCGCTAGCTACCGCCGCATGACCGCTGCAGTCTCACTCGAACAGGTCTCCTGCGTCTTCGGCAGCGGGCCGAATGCGGTGCGCGCCGTCGACGGCGTCGACCTGTCGATCGAGGCGGGCGAGTTCTTCACCCTGCTCGGGCCTTCGGGCTCGGGCAAGACGACCTGCCTGCGCATGATCGGCGGCTTCACGCTGCCGAC
>CAZQPN010000581.1:0-2325 GCA_964595215.1 uncultured Rubrivivax sp.
GGACGGGCGGTGGACATTGGCCAGGGCTCCGGGATGTTGGGTCCAATGACCATAACATGCTGCTGGTCGGGCCGCCGGGCACCGGCAAGTCGATGCTCGCCGAGCGCCTGGCCGGGCTGCTGCCGCCGATGGACGAGGATGAGATGCTGGCCAGCGCGGCGCTGCTCGGGCTGGCCGGCAGCGGCACGGGCGGCGGCGACAGCGCCGCCATCGGCTGCCGGCCGGTGCGCGCGCCCCACCACTCGGCCAGCGCCGCCGCGCTCGTCGGTGGCGGCGTACCGCCACGGCCGGGCGAGATCTCACTCGCGCACGGCGGCGTGCTGTTCCTCGACGAGCTGCCGGAGTTCCCGCGGTCCGCGCTCGAGGCCTTGCGCGAGCCGCTGGAGACCGGCGCCATCACGATCTCGCGCGCGGCGCGCCAGGCGCGCTTCCCGGCCCGTTTCCAGCTCGTCGCGGCGATGAACCCGTGCCCCTGCGGCTGGCTCGGCGCGCCCGCCACTCGGGCCGGCAGCAGCCGCACCTGCCGCTGCACGCCGGAGGCGGTGGCGCGCTACCGTGCGCGTCTGTCGGGCCCGCTGCTCGACCGCATCGACCTGCAGGTCGAGGTGCTGGCGGCCCCGCCCGCCGCGCTGCTGGCCGCGCCCGACGGCGAGCCAAGCGCCACGGTGGCCGACCGCGTCGCCGCAGCGCGCGACCGTCAACGGCAACGCCAGGGGCGGCCGAACGCGCAGCTGGACGCAGCGGGGCTGGACCGTGCGGTGGACGCCGACGCCGCCGCGCTGGGCTTCCTGGCCCAGGCGGGCGAGCGGCTCGGCTGGTCCGGACGCGGCCTGCACCGGGCGCTCAAGGTCGCGCGCACCGTTGCCGACCTCGCCGGTGCCGCGAAGGTTGGCGTACCGCACGTGGCCGAGGCCCTGCAGTACCGGCGCACCCTGGCGGGCTAGAATCCGTCGGCTGGCGACCGTGGTGAAGTGGATATCATGCAGCCCTCCGAAGGCTGCGTCGCAGGTTCGATCCCTGCCGGTCGCGCCATGCCGCCACTCTGGATGCGGCCGATCAGCCCGCGTCCCGGCAAGCGTCTCTCCGGGCCACCCACCGGGTGCCCTCGCTGGCTGAGCGGCCGGCCCCGGTCGGAGCTCGCCCTCCCGCCGACTCGCGGCGCCTCGGCCGCCGCTGCCGCTCCTGCGACCCTTGGTCCTGCCCGTGCGCCCTCCTTGCAGCGCCGCGAAGCCGCTGCACGACTCCGGGAAAACCCTCTTTGCCTGTCGGCCTAAACAAACGTTTGATTCGACCCCTAAACTGCGAGGCGATGCCCGCAGACCCGCCACCGAACCCCGCCGACAAGCCGGCCGACAACGCCCGCGAGCGGCTGCTCGGCGCCGGCCTGCGCCTGTTTGCCCAGCAGGGCTTCGCCCGCACGTCAACGCGCGAGCTGGCCGACGCGGCCCAGGTCAACGTCGCCGCCATCAGCTACTACTTCGGCGACAAGGCCGGTCTGTACCGCGCCGCCTTCTTCGAGCCCCTGGTCGATGCCGAGGCCGACGTCGCCCGCATCGTCGACCCCTCGCTGACGCTGGACCAGGCGCTGGCCGGCTTCTTCGAGGGCTTCCTCGCCCCGCTGCACGAGGGCGAGGCGGCACGCTGGTGCATGAGGCTGCACTTTCGCGAGCTGCTCGAGCCGACGGGGCTGTGGGCGCAGCTGATGGAGCATGGCATGCGCCCGGTGCACGACGCGCTGCTGCAGGTGCTGCAGCGCCACCTCGGCGCCACCGAGGCCGACGAGGAGCTGCAGGCCCTCGTCGTCGCGCTGACCGCGCTCGGCGTGCACCTGCACGTCGGGCACGACGTGACACGGCAACTGGCGCCGGCGCTGGTGGGCGCCGACGGTGCGCTCGACCGCTGGGCGGCGCGCCTGGTGCGCATGGGCCGCGCGATGGTCGAGGCCGAGCGCGCACGGCGTTCGGAAGCCGCGGCTGACCATGCCGACAAGGCCGATCCCGCCACGTCGGCGCCGACCGCCACTCCGCAGGTGCCGACATGAGCTCACCGGGCCGCTTCCAAGGGCTTATCCGCAGCGCGTCAATCGCGACGCTTGCCTCATGAGCCGCGCCGCCGCCAGCCAGTCCGTCGCATCGGCCTTGGTTGCGCTGGCGGCCGCCCTGCTGCTCGGCGGCTGCGCGGCGCGGCCGTCCGCCGGTCCGTCCGCCGGATCGCCGGCCGCCGAGGCCGCTGCAGCTGCCCCGCCCGGCTGGCAGTCCGCGTGGCCGGCCGCACCGGCAACCGCACCCGGGGCCGTGCCGTTGGCGCCGGGTTGGGCCGTCCTCG
>CAZQPN010000582.1:0-2306 GCA_964595215.1 uncultured Rubrivivax sp.
CATCCACGTGCCGGTGTCGTGGATGTCGATGGTGCTCTACCTCGCGATGGCCTTCTGGGCCGCGATCGGGCTGATCTTCAATGCCCGCCTGGCCTTCATGCTGGCGCAGGCGATCGCGCCGACGGGCGCACTGATGACCTTTCTGTCCCTGTGGACCGGCGCGCTGTGGGGCAAGCCTACCTGGGGCACCTGGTGGGTCTGGGATGCACGGCTGACGTCGGAGCTGATCCTGTTGTTCCTGTACGTCGGCTACATGTCGCTGCGCGGCGCGATCGAGGACGAGCGCCGCGCCGACCGTGCCAGCGGCCTGCTGGCCATCGTCGGCGCGGTCAACGTGCCGATCATCTACTTCTCGGTCAAGTGGTGGAACACGCTGCACCAGGGGGCGTCGGTGAGCGTCACCAAGGGATCCAGCATGGCCGAAATCATGCTGCAGGCCATGCTGATCATGTCGCTCGCGCTGTGGGCCTACTGCTTCGCGGTCGTGCTGGCGCGCGTGCGCACCATCATCCTCGAGCGCGAGCGCGGCGCCGCCTGGACGCGCGAGCACCTGCCGCGCGCGCAGTGGGCCTGAGCGGCCGAACGACCCCGACGGAACGACCCCGATGGACTGGCACTGGAACAGCTTCGCCGAATTCCTCGACATGGGCGGCTACGCGCTCTACGTCTGGGGTTCGTACGGCGTGATGGCGCTGGTGCTGGCGGTGGAACTTTGGAGCCTCCGCGCACGTCGGAAGGCACTGGCCTCGGAGACAGACGAATGAAACCCCGCACCAAGCGCGCCCTGGCCATCGTCGGCGGCGTCGCCACCCTGGCGGTCGTGACCGCGCTCGTGCTCAACGCCTTCCAGAGCAACCTGGTGTTCTTCTACAGCCCGACCCAGGTGGCGTCGGCCGAGGCGCCGAAGGACCGTGCCTTCCGCGTCGGCGGGCTGGTCGAGGAGGGCAGTCTGCAGCGCCAGCCCGACGGCCTGACGGTGACCTTCCGCATCACCGACACGGCGCAGACCGTGCCGGTGACCTACACGGGCATGCTTCCCGACCTGTTCCAGGAAGGCAAGGGCGTCGTCGCGCAGGGCCGCCTCGCGCCCGGCGGCCTGTTCCGCGCCGACCAGGTGCTGGCCAAGCACGACGAGAACTACATGCCGCCCGAGGCCGCCGAGGCGCTGGCACAGGCCAAGAAGGGCCAGATGCCGTCGCTGTCGAACCAGCTCGAGGCCCAGCAGTGATCCCCGAGATCGGTCACTTCGCGCTCATCCTGGCGCTGGCCGTCGTCGTGCTGGCGCAGACCGCGCTGCCGCTGGTCGGCGCCTGGCGTGGCCACGCCGGCTGGATCGCGCTGGCGCGCCCGGCGGCGCTGGTGCACTTCGCGCTCATCGCGATCGCCTACGCCTGCCTGACGGCGGCCTTCGTGCAGGATGATTTCTCGGTCCTGCTGGCGGCCCAGCACTCCAGCGTCGCGCTGCCGGTCTATTACAAGATCACCGCGGTGTGGGGCAACCACGAGGGCTCGATCCTGCTGTGGGCGCTGATCCTGGCCGGCTGGACGGTCGCGGTGGCGCTGTTCTCGCGCCAGCTGCCCGATGTCATGGTCGCGCGCGTGCTGGCGGTGATGGGCTTCATCAGCGTCGGTTTCCTGCTCTTCACGCTGTTCACCTCCAACCCGTTCTGGCGCCTGCTGCCGGCCGCGGTCGACGGCAAGGATCTGAACCCGTTGCTGCAGGACCCGGGGATGATCTATCACCCGCCGCTGCTCTACATGGGCTACGTCGGGTTCTCGGTCGCCTTCTCGTTCGCGATCGCCGCGCTGCTGTCGGGCCGGCTGGACAGCACCTGGGCGCGCTGGTCGCGGCCGTGGACGACGGCGGCCTGGATCTTCCTGACGCTGGGCATCGCGCTCGGCAGCGCCTGGGCCTACTACGAGCTCGGCTGGGGCGGCTGGTGGTTCTGGGATCCGGTCGAGAACGCGTCCTTCATGCCCTGGCTGGTCGGCACCGCGCTGATCCACTCGCTGGCGGTGACCGAGAAGCGCGGCGGCTTCAAGATGTGGACGGTGCTGCTGGCGATCCTGGCATTCTCGCTGTCGCTGCTGGGCACCTTCCTCGTGCGGTCGGGGGTGCTGTCGTCGGTGCACGCCTTCGCCACCGACCCCGAGCGCGGCATCTTCATCCTCGGCTTCCTCGTCCTGGTTGTCGGCGGCTCGCTGCTGCTGTTCGCGTGGCGCGGGCCCAAGGTCGGCGTCGGCGGCCTGTTCGAGCCGGTCTCGCGCGAGGGCATGCTGCTGGCCAACAACGTGCTGCTGATGGT
>CAZQPN010000583.1:0-2306 GCA_964595215.1 uncultured Rubrivivax sp.
GGAGGTGCAGTTCGACGACTGGATGTTCCTGGTGGACGACAGGGTGATGCTGAACAAGGCCGTGATGAGCAAGTTCGGCATCCGCCTGGGCGAGGTCACGCTGGCCTTCACCAAACCCTGATCGGCGAGGAGATGTCCTTGAATCCCCGCATATCCGACTGGTCCAGGCAGGTCGTCTGGCTCATCGGCGCGTCCACCGGCATCGGCCGTGCCACCGCGGCACGGCTGCACGCGCAAGGCGCCACCGTCATCGTCTCGGCGCGCAACGCCGCCGCGCTCGACGCCTTCGTCGCGCAGCACAAGGGCGCGCAGGCGATCGCGTTCGACGCCACCGACCGCGAGGCGATGCGCGCCGCGGCCGACGGCATCGTCGGCCAACACGGCCGCATCGACGTGGCCGTCTATTGCGCGGGCACCTACCGGGCGCTGCGCGCCACCGAGTTCGACCTCGACGTCGCGCTGCAGCACCAGCAGGTCAACTACGTCGGCGCGCTCTACATGCTCGACGCGGTGCTGCCACTGCTGCTGCGCCAGGGCCGTGGCCACATCAGCCTGGTCGGCAGCGTGGCCGGCTACCGCGGCCTGCCGCAGTCGCTGGCCTACGGCCCGACCAAGGCCGCGCTGATCAACCTCGCCGAGACCCTGTACCTGGATCTGCAACCCGCGGGCATCGGGGTGTCGGTGGTCAATCCGGGCTTCGTCGAGACCCCGCTGACGGCGCAGAACGCCTTCCGCATGCCGGCGCTGATCACGCCCGACGAAGCAGCCGACGAGATCGTCAAGGGCTGGGAACGCGGCCACTTCGAGATCCACTTCCCGAAGCGCTTCACGCTGTGGCTGAAGGCGCTGCGCATGCTGGCCTACGGGCCCTACTTCGCCGCCGTGCGGCGCTCGACGGGCCTGTGACCATGGCGGACGACGCGACAGGGCCGGCCGGCCGGCATGGCGATGCACGCGTGCAGCGCGTGATCGACGCCTTCGAGCGCCTGGCGCCGGCCGACGTCGCGGCGCTCGACGGCCTGTATGTGCCGGACGCCCTCTTCAAGGACCCGTTCAACGAAGTGCGCGGGCTGCCGGCGATCCAGCGCATCTTCGAGCACATGTTCGTCGCGCTCGAGGCGCCGCGCTTCGAGATCCGAGACGTCGTCGCCGAGGGCGACCAGTGCTTCCTGACCTGGGACTTCGTGTTCCGGATGAAGCGCTTCCGGCGCGACGAGCAGCGCATCCACGGCGGCTCGCACCTGCGCTTCGCGCCGGACGGCCGCATCGCGGTGCATCGCGACTACTGGGACGCGGCCGAGGAACTCTACGAGAAATTGCCGGCGGTGGGTGCGCTGATGCGCTGGCTCAAGCGGCGCGCGAACGGCTGAGAGCGGCGCCGCGGCACACGGCAGGTGCCCGCCGGACGATCGGCCGTCTGTTGACGGCCCTCAGCGCTGCCCTTCGCTCAAGGTGTCCAGTTGAAAGGTACCCGCCTTTTCGACGAGCCAGATCTCGGTGAATTTGCCCGGCCCCATCCTGGCCGGCACCGGCAACGGGCTGGCGCCCTGGATCATGCGCACGATCCACGGACCGACCTCGGCGGCGGCCGGCGGGCGACGGAGGGTCACGTTCAGCACGTTCCCGGCGGCGTCGACGTCGGTGTCGACGATGGCCACACCGTACAGCAGCGGCTCGAGCTTGCCTTTGCGCACCCGGCTGGAGTAGCTCGTGTAGATGTGGCGCGCGACGTCCTTCTTGTACTCGGCCGGCGTCTCCGCCGTCGAGACCATCGGTTCCGTGGCTCGCGCCACCGCCGGTGCATCCTTGAACTGCGCCGCGGCGGCGGCCGTCGCCAGACTCAGGGCCACCGTCATCGCCCATGCGGCCAGATGCTTCATCGTTCTCGAACTCCCTGCCTCTCCGTCGCCGCCGGATGGCGGCCCGACGAGCTGGTCGAATGTAACGGGACCGGGTCCCTGGTTGGGCGCGTGACGGCTACACGCGGGCGACAAGTGAAACACGGTGAAGGCCGCGCCGGGGCTCAACGCAGCCAGCCCTTGCGCCGGAAGTACAGGAACGGCAGCGACACCGACGCGACCATCAGCGCCAGCGAAAAGTAATACCCGTAGCGCCACTGCAATTCGGGCATGAAGGCGAAGTTCATGCCGTAAATGCTCGCAATGAGCGTCGGCGGCAGCAGCGCCACGCTGGCCACCGAGAAGATCTTGATGATCTTGTTCTGGTTGATGTTGATGAAGCCGACCGTGGCGTCCATCAGGAAGTTGATCTTGTCGAACAGGAAGGCGGTGTGGGAGTCGAGCGAG
>CAZQPN010000584.1:0-2273 GCA_964595215.1 uncultured Rubrivivax sp.
CTTGCCGCCGTACAGCGCGTCCACCAGCACCTGGTAGCGCTCGCCGATGTAGCCGCGGCGCACCTTGCGCGTGCGCGTCAGCTCGCCGTCGTCGGCGTCGAGCTCCTTGTGCAGGATCAGGAAGCGATGGAGCTGGCTGCCGGCCAGCTTCTCGTCGGCCGCCAGGTCGACGTTGACCGTCTCGACGCAGTCCTGGATCAGCGCGTAGACCTCGGGTTTCTGCGCCAGGTCGGTATAGCCGGCGTAGGGCAGGTTGCGCTTCTCGGCCCAGTTGCCGACCGCCTCGATGTCGATGTTGATGAAGGCGCAGGCCTTGTCGCGCCGGTCACCGAAGGCCACCGCCTCCTTGATGTAGGGGAAGAACTTGAGCTTGTTCTCGACGTACTTGGGCGCGAACATCGCGCCGTCGTTGGGCCCGCCCGTCAGCCGGCCGACGTCCTTGGCGCGGTCGATGATCTTCAGGTGGCCGCCGGCGTCGAGGAAGCCGG
The DNA here is from genome assembly GCA_964595215.1 of uncultured Rubrivivax sp. Taxonomy (GTDB): domain Bacteria; phylum Pseudomonadota; class Gammaproteobacteria; order Burkholderiales; family Burkholderiaceae_C; genus Rubrivivax. The sequence goes on from CAZQPN010000584.1 coordinate 489, forward strand.
CGTCGCCGGTGTGGTACCAGCCGTCGGGCGTCAGCACCTCGGCCGTGGCCTCGGGGTTCTTGTAGTACTCGCGCAGCAGGCCCGGGCTCTTGACGAGGATCTCGCCGTTGTCGGCGAGCCGGATCTCGACGCCGTCGATCGGAACGCCGACGGTGTCGGCCTTGGCCTCGTGGTCGGGCTGCAGGCAGACGAAGACCGCGGTCTCGGTGCTGCCGTAGAGCTGCTTGAGGTTGATGCCGATCGAGCGGTAGAAGCTGAACAGGTCGGGCCCGATCGCCTCGCCAGCGGTGTAGGCCACGCGCACGCGCGACATGCCCAGCGTGTTGCGCAGCGGGCCGTAGACGAGCAGGTTGCCCAGCGCGTACCTGAGCTTGTCGAGCGCGCCGACCGGCTTGCCATCCATGATCGCCGGGCCGACGCGGCGCGCCAGCGCCATCGCCTTGTGGAACATCCAGCGTTTGGGCGCGCTGGCGTCCTCCATGCGGATCATCACCGTCGTCAGCAGGCCTTCGAAGACACGCGGCGGCGCGAAGTAGTAGGTCGGCCCGATCTCCTTGAGGTCGATCATCACCGTCTCGGCCGCCTCCGGGCAGTTGACGACGTAGCCGCAGGCCAGCCACTGCGCGTAGCTGAAGATGTTCTGCCCGATCCACGCCGGCGGCAGGTAGGCCAGCACCTCCTCGTGCTCGGTCAGCTTGTCGAAGCGGGCGCCGGCGCTGGCGCGGTCGAGCAGCGTGAAATGCGTGTGCACCACGCCCTTGGGCTTGCCGGTGGTGCCCGAGGTGAAGAACATCGCCGCCACCTCCTGCTCGCTGGACCTGGCGATCTCGGCGTCGAAGTGACCGGGCTGGGCCTGGTTGAAGCGCAGGCCGGCCGCGGTGAGGTCGTCGACGGACGCCAGGCCCGGCTCGTCGTAATGGCGCAGGCCGCGCGGCTCGTCGTACCAGATGCGCGCGATGCCCGGGCACTCGGGGCGGATCTCGAGCAGCTTGTCGACCTGCTCCTGGTCCTCGACGAAGGCGAAGCGGACTTCGGCGTTCTGGATCGGGAACACGAACTCGGACGACGCCGCGTCCTGGTACAGCGGCACCGGCACGCCGCCGAGCGACTGCGTGGCGAGCATGGCCGCGTACAGGCGCGGCCGGTTCTCGCCGATCACGACCACGTGCTCGCCGCGCTGCAGGCCGGCCTCGGCCAGGCCGCCGGCGAGTCGGCGCACCAGGTCGGCCAGCGCGGCCCAGGACGTCGTCTGCCAGATGCCGTACTCCTTGATGCGCAGCGCCGCGGCCTGCGGCCGCCGGGCGGCATGCTGGAGCATCAGCTGCGGAAAGGTCGACATCGACGAGGCCTTTCGGGTGTCTGAAGGCGGAGCCTCATTCTGGGAACGACTTTGACGTCGTGTTGTCGTTGCGACGACAATCTGCGGGAAGCTCCTATCAGGCATAACCCGGTCCATGGTCAAGACGAACGGCACCGCCAGCGCCTTGGTTTCGCGGTCCAGGCGAGTCACCGCGCCGGAGTTGTCCGCCATCCACTGGATCGATCTGCTGACGGCGGCGGAGCGCGAGCGCGTGCTGCCCGACCTGCGCGTCGTGCAGGTCGAGCCCGGGGAGCTCATCTGCCGCGTCGGCCGCCCCGCCACGTTCTGGTTCGGTGTCGTCGACGGGCTGCTGAAGATGAGCAACGACAGCGCGCAGGGTCTGCCGATGACCTTCACGGGCATTCCGCCCGGCGCCTGGTTCGGCGAGGGCACGGTGCTCAAGCACGAGGCCTACCGCTACAACA
>CAZQPN010000585.1:0-2247 GCA_964595215.1 uncultured Rubrivivax sp.
AGGCCGACCGCGAGGTGGTGGCCAAGCTGCAGCCCATCGTCGACGTCGGCCTGGACTACGTGCGCCTGGGCCAGCCGGTGCCGACGCTGTCGGGCGGCGAGGCGCAGCGGCTGAAGCTGGCCGGCTTCCTGGCCCAGGCCGCCAGCGGCCCGGCGCAGCGGCTGGCGCGCAAGGGCCAGCTCTTCCTGTTCGACGAGCCGACCACCGGCCTGCACTTCGACGACATCGCCAAGCTGATGCGGGCGCTGCGCAAGCTGATGGACGCCGGCCACTCGCTGCTGATCATCGAGCACAACCTGGACGTCGTGCGCGCCGCCGACTGGATCGTCGACCTGGGGCCCGAAGGCGGCGAGGGCGGCGGCCAGGTCGTCTGCTTGGGCACGCCCGACGACGTCAAGGCGCACCCGACGTCGCACACCGGCCGTGCGCTGCGCGAGTACGAGGCCGCGCTCGGCCTGGGCGGAGCGCGCGCCGAGGAGGGCGTGCCGCTGCAGCAGATCGTGCGCCGGCGCCGCGCGGAGCGGGCCGACGCGGCCGGCGCCGACGCGATCCACATCGTCAACGCGCACGAGCACAACCTGAAGGGGCTGACGGTCGAGATCCCGCGCGGCAAGTTCAACGTCGTCACCGGCGTCAGCGGCTCGGGCAAGAGCACGCTCGCGTTCGACATCCTGTTCAACGAGGGCCAGCGGCGCTACCTCGAGTCGCTCAACGCCTATGCGCGCAGCATCGTGCAGCCGGCTGGCCGGCCGGAGGTCGACGCCGTCTGGGGCATTCCACCGACGGTCGCGATCGAGCAGCGCCTGTCCCGCGGCGGTCGCAAGAGCACGGTGGCGACGACGACCGAGGTCTGGCACTTCCTGCGTCTGCTGTGGGTCAAGCTCGGGCTGCAGCACTGCGTGCACGACGGCGCGCCGGTGCGGCCGCAGAGCGCCGAGAGCATCGCCGCGCAGCTGCTGCGCCCGCCCGAGGCGGGCGGCTTCCGCGGCCGCCACATCGGGCTGCTCGCACCGCTGGTGGTCAACCGCAAGGGCGTCTACACCGACCTCGCGAAGTGGGCGCGCGCGCGCGGCCACACCCACCTGCGCATCGACGGCGAGTTCCTGCGCGTGGAGCCGTTTCCGCGCATCGACCGCTTCAAGGAGCACACGATCGAGCTGCCGGTGGCCGACCTCGTCGTCGCACCCGAGCGCGAGGGCGAGTTGCGCGAGGCCTTGTCGCGCGCGCTCGACCTCGGCCGCGGCGTGCTGCACCTGCTGGCACCGCTGGACGGGCTGGCCGAGGCGATGGCCGCCGGCGAATCGACGGCCGGCATCGGCGAGGTCAAGGTCTTCTCGACCAAGCGCGCCTGCCCGGTGTGCGGCACCAGCTACCCCGAGCTGGACCCGCGCATGTTCAGCTACAACAGCAAGCACGGCTGGTGCACTTCGTGCGTCGGCACCGGCCTGAAGCTGACGCGCGAGCAGCGCAAGGCACTCGATGACTCGGTGCGCGACGACGATGTGCAGGGCCGCGAGCAGACCTTCCCGTCCGACGAAGCCGAGGTCGAAGGCCTGGTCGACGAAGCCTGCAGCGACTGCGGCGGGGCGCGGCTGAACGCCAGCGCGCGTGGCGTCACCTTCGCTGGCCGCCCCATCCACGATATCGCGCAGCTGTCGGTGCACGAGGCGCGGGCCTGGATCGACACGCTGCGGCTGGAAGGCCGCGAGGCCGGCATCGCCCGCGACGTGGTGACCGAGATCCGCAGCCGGCTCGAATTCCTGTCCGACGTCGGCCTGGGCTATCTGACGCTGGACCGCGCCGCGCCGACGCTATCGGGCGGCGAGGCGCAGCGCATCCGGCTGGCGGCGCAGCTGGGCAGCAACCTGCAGGGCGTGTGTTACGTGCTCGACGAGCCGACCATCGGCCTGCACCCGCGCGACAACGGCATCCTGCTCGGCGCGCTGGCCAAGCTGGGCGAGGCCGGCAACACCCTGGTCGTCGTCGAACACGACGAGGACACGATCCGGCGTGCCGACCACATCATCGACATCGGCCCCGGCGCGGGCCGCCGCGGTGGCACCGTGGTCGCGCAAGGGCGGGCGGCGGACCTGGCCCGGGCGCCGGACTCGGTCACCGGCCGCTTCCTGGCCCACCCGCTGAAGCACCCGCTGCAGGCGCGCCGGACGGTGGCCGGCGACGCGCCGGCCCTGACCGTGCGCGGCGCCACGATGCACAACCTGCAGCAGCTCGACGTGCAGGTGCCCC
>CAZQPN010000586.1:0-2246 GCA_964595215.1 uncultured Rubrivivax sp.
TTCGTCGCCGAGTTCTCGCGCGGCAAGTCCGAGCTGATCAACGCGATCTTCTTCGGCGAGTCCGGCGGCCGCGTGCTGCCCGCCACGCCAGGGCGCACGACGATGTGCCCGGTCGAGCTGTTCCACGACGCCGCATCGCCGCCGCAGCTGTCGCTGCTGCCGATCGAGACCCGCGTGGCCGGGCTGTCGCTGGCCGAGCTGCGCGCCGAGGACGAACCCTGGCAGCGCGTCCCGCTGGACCCGGCCGATCCGCAGGCGCTGGCGCGTTCGCTGGCCGCCGTCACGCGCACGCAGCGGGTCGACGTGGCGCAGGCCGAGCGCCTCGGGCTGTGGCGTGCCGACGATGCCGACGACAACCCCGCCGTCGATGCCGACGGCCTGGTCGAGGTGCCGGCGTGGCGTCACGCGCTGATCAACTTCCCGCATCCGCTGCTCCAGCAGGGCCTCGTGGTGCTCGACACCCCGGGCCTGAACGCGATCGGCGCCGAGCCCGAGCTCACGCTCGCGCTGCTGCCGGCGGCGCACGCGACGATCTTCATCCTGGCTGCCGATGCCGGCGTGACGAAGTCCGACCTGTCGGTCTGGCGCGAGCACCTCGGCGGCCAGGCGCTGGAGCGCTTCGTCGTCCTCAACAAGATCGACGCGCTCGCCGACCCGCTGCTGACGCCCGACCAGGTGCAGGCGCAGATCGATCGCCAGTGCGAACAGACGGCGGCCACGCTGGGGCTGTCGACGGCGCGTGTGTTCCCGCTGTCGGCGCGCGAGGCGCTCGCCGCGCGTGTCGCCGGCGACGCCGGCCGGTTGCAGGGCAGCCGGCTGCCCGAGCTCGAGCGCGCGATCGCGGCCGAGCTGCTGCCGCGTCAGGCCCAGCTGCTGGCGCGCAGCACGCAGCAGGCCGTGCTGGCCTGGCGCGAGAGGGCGTCGCGCCGGCTGGCGGACCAGCGCCGCCAGAACGCCGAACAGATGCTCGAGCTGCGCGGCCTGCGTGGCAAGAGCGGCGCCAAGGTGCGGCTGATGCTGCAGCGTGTCGAGGCCGAGACCGCCGACTTCGAGCGCTGCACGGCACGCCTGGCGGCGCTGCGCTCGGTGCACGCGCGCCAGCAGGCGCAGACGCTGAAGACGCTGTCAAACGAGGTCCTGCGCACCGAGGTGGCGGCGATGCAGGCGGCCGGCAACGGGCCGCTCGGCCTCGGGTCGGCCAAGGCCTTCCGGCTGCTCTTCGAGCGGCTCCGCGCGGCGCTGGCCGCCGCCGGGTCCGGTGCCGCCGAGATGCGGCAGATGCTCGACGCCAGCTTCCGCGAGCTCAACGCCGAGTTCGGCTTCGCCTTCGCCGTCACGCCGCCACCGCCGCTGACGCGCCTGGCCGCCGAGCTCGACCTGATCGCCGCCAGCTACGGCCGCTACGTCGGGTTCTCGCAGGCCTGGCGTCTGGCCGTGCCCGGCTTCGCCGAGCAGTTCCGGCGCCTGCTGCTGTCCAAGCTGCGCGTCGTCTTCGAGAGCGCGGCCGGCGAGCTCGAACTGTGGAGCAAGGCGGCGTCGGCGCAGATCGACGCCCAGTTGCGCGAGCGCCGGCAGGCCTTCCAGCGCCGGCGCGACGCGCTCGAGCGCATCCAGGGCGCGACCGGCAACCTCGAGCAGCGCATCGCCGAGGTCGAGGCCGCCGACGCCCAGCTGCGCGCGCTGCAGGAGCGGCTGATGCGCGCCGCCGCCGACGCGATGGCGCCGGCCGACGCCGTGCTGGCCGACGGCATGGCCGACGCGCCGGCACGGGCTGCGCCGGTCGAGCGCGGTCAGGCTGCTTGAGCGGCGCGGGCAGCCTGGCCGGGCGCGTCGTCGCCTGGCAGCGTGCGCACGGGCGCCACGGGCTGCCGTGGCAGGGCACGCGCGACCCCTACCGCGTGTGGCTGTCCGAGGTGATGCTGCAGCAGACCCAGGTGAGCACGGTGCTGGCCTACTACCCGCGCTTCCTGGCGCGCTTTCCGGACGTGCAGTCGCTCGCCGCGGCGCCGCTGGACGACGTGCTCGCGCTGTGGAGCGGCCTGGGCTACTACAGCCGCGCGCGCCACCTGCACCGCTGCGCGCAGGCGGTCGTGCAGATGCACGGTGGCGCCTTTCCGCCGAGTGCCGAGCGGCTGGCGACGCTGCCGGGCATCGGCCGGTCGACGGCGGCGGCGATCGCGGCCTTCTGCTTCGGCGAGCGCGCCGCCATCCTCGACGGCAACGTCAAGCGCGTGCTGACGCGCGCG
>CAZQPN010000587.1:0-2242 GCA_964595215.1 uncultured Rubrivivax sp.
TACTTCGGCGCCTGCATCCACACGCCGCCGCCGCCGGCCAACCAGATCGTGCACGTCGTGACCCGGCAGCCGGTGGAAGGCTTCCGTTCGATGGACGCGGTGTGGGTCCAGGGGGTGCTGCGGACCGTGCGCAGCGACTCCGGCATGGGCGTCAGCAGCTACCGACTCGACGCCAGCAGCGTCGAGCGCTACGTCGAGAAGCCGCGGTGAGTCCGAGGGCGCCCGCGCCGGATCGCTGCCGCCTGGCGGGGTTGCGCGCAGGCGGCCGACGGCTCCGATGAGCGACGAGTTCGCGCGTGCGCGCAGCGCGCTCACGCAAGGCACGCTGGGGGTGCTGTTCCTCGTGCTGCTGATCGGCAGCGCGCTGTGGGTGCTGCGGCCCTTCATCGGGCCGGCGATCTGGGCCGCGATGGTCGTCGTCGCGACCTGGCCCTTCATGCGCCGCCTGCAGGCTTGGCTGTGGGGTCGGCGCGCGCTGGCGACGACGACGATGACGCTCGGCCTGCTGCTGCTGTTCGTGGTGCCGTTGTCGGTGGCCATCGGCACCATCGTTGGCAACGCCGACCTGATCATCGGCTGGGCGCGCGCGGTGGCGGCCTTCCGCATGACCGAGCCGCCGTCCTGGCTGGCGACGCTGCCGATCGTCGGCGGCGCGCTGGTCGATCTGTGGGGCCAGCTGAAGGCGGCCGGGCTGGACGGCGTGTTCGAGCGCGTGGCGCCCTACGCGGGCAATTTCACTCGCTGGTTCGTCACCGAGGTCGGCAGTGTCGGCTTCCTGCTCGTGCAGTTCCTGCTGACGGTGCTGCTGGCGGCGGTGATGTACCAGCAGGGCGAGGCCTGGGCCGACACGGCGCTGCGCATCGGCGAGCGGCTGGGCGGGCGGCGCGGCGAGCGCATCGTCGAGCTCGCCGGCGCGGCGATCCGCGGCGTCGCGCTCGGCGTCGGCGTGACGGCGCTGGTGCAGGCCTCGCTCGCCGGGGTCGTGCTGGCGATCGCCGGCGTTCCCTTCGCCAGCCTGCTGACGGCCGTGATGCTGATGCTGTGCCTGGCGCAGGTCGGGCCGCTGCCGGTGCTGCTGGGGGCGGCCGGCTGGCTGTTCTGGCAGGGCGAGACCGGCCCGGGCGTCTTCCTGCTCGCGGCGTCGGTGGTGGTCGGCACGATCGACAATTTCATCCGCCCGGTCATGATCCGCATGGGCGCGGACCTGCCGCTGCTGCTGATCCTGGTGGGCGTCATCGGCGGCCTGTTTGCCTTCGGCCTGGTCGGCATCTTCGTCGGACCGGTCGTGCTGGCGGTGGCCTGGACGCTGCTGAAGGCCTGGATCGGTGACGCAGACGAACTGTCGCTGCCCGAGCCTGGCGGGACGGTGTCTTCAGGCGCGCCAGCCGTCCCAGACCAGCTTCAGCCCGGTCAGCAGCATGCCGAGCTCGAACAGGCCGTAGAACAGGTGCGGCGGGATGCGGCGCACGACCCGCACGCCGAGCCAGACGCCGACCGGCGCGAGCGGCAGCAGCACCGCTGAGGTGCTCAGGTTGCGCGTGTCGAGCAGCCCGAGCCACGCGTAGGGCACCCACTTGGACAGGTTGATGGCGGTGAAGAACACCGCCATCGTGGCCGTGAAGGCCACCGGCGCGAGCTTCAGCGGCAGCACGTAGAAGCCGATCGGCGGCCCGCCGGCATGGGCGACGAAGCTCGTGAAGCCGCTCGCCGTGCCCATCAACCAGCCGAGCCAGCGCGGCGGCGGCGGCGCGTCGCGGCGCGGCGGGAAGATCCGCCGGATGGCCAGGAAGGCGAGCGTCATCAGCCCCACGATGCCGGCCACCACCGGCGCCGACAGCCAGCCGAACAGCACCGTGCCCAGCACGGTGCCCAGCAGCCCGGCGGGCAGCAGCAGGCGCAGCAGCGCGCGGTCGCGCTCGCGCCACAGCGCGGCGATGCCGAAGCCGTCCATCACCGCCAGCAGCGGCAGCATGATGGCCGCGGCCTGCGGCACCGGCACCGCGAGTGCCATCAGCGGCACCGCCAGCGCGCCGAAGCCGGCGCCGAAGCCGCTCTTGGACAGGCCCATCAGCAGCACCGACGGCACGGCGACGGCGTAGAACCAGGGGTCGGTGATCACGTGCGCGGTGCGGTCGAGGCGGGCGACTCAAGGCCGGCGATTGTCCCGCGCCGGACCGACAATCGCGCCATGGTGCGTCACGAAGCAAAGGCAAGGCTGAACCCGCAAGGGCAAGGCCGAGCT
>CAZQPN010000588.1:0-2240 GCA_964595215.1 uncultured Rubrivivax sp.
CTCGGCGAAGTGCATCTGCTGTGGCGTGACCTGACCGAGGGAACCCATGAGAAACGACGAACCCGGCGCCGCCGAAAGCGGACGCCGGGTCGGCATCCCCTTTTAGCGGCATTTGTTAAAGCGCCCGCAATCCGGAGCAAATCGGCGCCATCCGAGTATAGCCAAGGGGTTTATCGTCGCCCTCATGACCGCGTGGTTCGAAGGCTTCGAAGTTTCCCGCCAGGCGGTGGGCGACGACGTCCTGCGCGTGCGCACCGGCGGCCGTGCCGGTGCACCGCCGTTGCTGCTGCTGCACGGCTTCCCGCAGACGCACGTGATGTGGCAGCGCGTCGCGCAGGGGCTGGCACCGCACTTCCGGCTCGTGCTGCCCGACCTGCCGGGTTATGGCGACAGCCCGGCGCCACCGGACGCGCCGGACCATGTCCAGGCCAGCAAGCGCCGCATGGCCGCCACGCTGCATGCGCTGATGGCGCAGCTCGGCCACGACCGCTACGCGCTGGCGGGCCACGACCGCGGCGGCCGCGTGGCGCACCGGCTGGCGCTGGACCAGCCGCAGGCGGTGACGACGCTGGCGCTGCTGGACATCGCGCCGACGCTGGACATGTACGCCGCCACCGACATGGCCTTCGCGCGCGCCTATGACCACTGGTTCCACCTGATCCAGCCGGCGCCGCTGCCCGAGCAGATGATCAGCGGCTGCGCGTGCGCCTACCTGCACGCCAAGCTCGGTGGCTGGGGCAGTGGCGGGCTGGCGCACCTCGAGCCCGAGGCGCTGGCCGACTACGAGCGCTGCTTCACCCGGCCCGCCAACATCCACACCGCCTGCGAGGACTACCGCGCCAGCGCCGGCATCGACCTCGCGCACGACCGCGCCTCGCGCGCTGCCGGCGAGCGGATCGCCTGCGACGTGCTGGTGGTCTGGGGTGCGAACGGCGTCGTCGAGCGCCTGTTCGACCCGCTGGCGCTGTGGCAGCCGCAGTGCGCTGGCCGCGTGACGCCGCTCAAGCTGCCCTGCGGCCACTTCATCCCCGAGGAACGCCCGCAGGAGACCGCGCAGGCGCTGCGCGACTTCCTGCGCTGACACCGCCGGCCGGGCACCATCCCCCGCCGACCCGGCCGGCCTGGCCGCACGACGAGAACGAATCCCAGGAGACCGCCCATGCACGACTGGCTGCGCCGCCTCGACCAGCACTTCCCCGTCCGCTACTGGGCCTGGCTGGCCAGCGCCGTGCTGGCGCTGCTGGCCGCGTTCAGCTGGGTGGCCTTCGGCGCTGGTGGCTGGATGGCGCTCGCCGGGCTCTTCCTCGTCGGCCTGGGCTGGCGCGACACGCGACAGCGGCGCCACTCGGTGCTGCGCAACTACCCCGTGGTCGGCCACCTGCGTTTCCTGCTCGAGTTCATCCGGCCGGAGATGCGCCAGTACTTCATCGAGAGCGACCACGAGGCCGCGCCCTTTTCGCGCCAGCAGCGCAGCCTGGTCTACCAGCGCTCCAAGGGCGATGCCGACAAGCGCCCTTTCGGCACCCAGCGCGACGTGCAGGCCGACGGCCACGAGTGGATCAACCACTCGCTGATGCCGAGCGAGATCGGCACGCACGACTTCCGCATCACCATCGGCCGACCCGACAACGGTTGCCGCCAGCCCTACACCGCGAGCGTCTTCAACATCTCGGCGATGAGCTTCGGCTCGCTGTCGGCGAACGCCATCCTGGCGCTCAACCGCGGCGCGAAGATGGGCGGCTTCGCGCACGACACCGGCGAGGGCTCGATCAGTCGTCATCACCGTGAGCACGGGGGCGACCTGATCTGGGAGATCGGATCGGGCTACTTCGGCTGCCGCGACCCCGCCGGCCGCTTCGACGCTGCGCGCTTCACGGAGACCGCGGCCGATCCGCAGGTCAAGCTGATCGAGCTCAAGCTCAGCCAGGGGGCCAAGCCAGGTCACGGCGGCGTGCTGCCCGGCCCCAAGGTGACGCCCGAGATCGCCGCCGCGCGCGGCGTGCCGGTGGGCGTCGACTGCATCAGCCCGGCGCGGCACAGCGCCTTCTCGACGCCGGTGGAGTTGCTGCAGTTCGTCGCCCGGCTGCGGGAGCTGTCCGGGGGCAAGCCCACCGGCTTCAAGCTGTGCATCGGCCACCCGTGGGAATGGTTCGCGATCTGCAAGGCGATGCTGGAGACCGGCCTGGCGGCCGCTGCACGAGCACTACCGCGCCACGCGCACGGTGTTCTCGATCGACCTT
>CAZQPN010000589.1:0-2236 GCA_964595215.1 uncultured Rubrivivax sp.
TTGAACCAGTGCTCGCGCATGCTCAGCGGCGGGCTCATGTTCAGCACGTGCGGGTGGCGGCCTGCCTTCGCGCTGGCGGTCAGCGCCGGCAGGCAGGCCTGGGTGCAGCAGTAGGTGCCGCGCACGTTGACGCCGAACATCAGGTCGAAGCGTTTCATCGGCGTCGCCGGCGTCGGCGTCAGGCTGATCGCGCTGGCGTTGTTGACGAGGATGTCGATGCCGCCGAAGCGCTCGACCGCCGCCCGCACCGCCGCGGCGACCGCCGCCTCGTCGCGGATGTCGGTCTGGATGGCCAGCGCCTTCCCGCCGGCGGCCTCCACGGCCTCGGCCGCGCTGCCCAGCGTGCCCGGCAGCCTGGGATTGGGCTCGACGGTCTTGGCCAGCAGCACGACGTTCGCGCCGTCGGCCGCGGCGCGCACGGCGATCGCCAGCCCGATGCCGCGGCTGGCGCCGGTGACGACCAGGGTCTTGCCTTGCAGGGTGCGCGTCATCGGAGGGCTCCAGTGGCGCCGTCGGCGCGGAAGTCGTCGCGCAGCAGCTGCGCGATGTGGCTGGCGAGCAGGCTGGCGCACTGGCGGTAGGCCGGCTCGCCGGGGTGGAAGCCGTCGTGCGCCATCGCGCCGCGGTTGAGCCGGAGCTCCAGGGCGGGGTGCGAGACGTCGCCGCGCGTCGCCGCCCAGGCCGCCAGCGCGCGGTCGTGGCGGCGCGCGTCGGCGCCGGCGACCCAGCGCAGCGGATGCGGCAGGGCCGGGAACTGATGCACCGGCGGCAGCGGCGCGAACACCACGTGGCGCACGCCGGCGCGGTTGCGCAGCCAGTTGGCCAGCGCCTCGCGCGCCGCCACGGCGCGGTGCGACGGCACCTGTTCGACGACGTCGTTGACGCCGGAGACGATCACCGCGACGTCGGCCATCACCGACGGCGTCTCGGCCGCCAGCAGCGCCAGCGTCCCTGCCGTCGTCAGTCCCGACCGCGCGACCAGCTGCCAGTGCACCTGCCGCGTGGCCTGCTCGGCCAGGTAGGCGCCCAGCGGCGCGGCGAGCGCGCGCGACTGGTGGCCGACGCCGACGCCGGCGGCCGACGAGTCGCCGGCCACCAGCAGCCGCAGCACGGGCCCGCGGCCGACACGGCCCCGCCTCGGCCCGGGCGCCTCGGGCAGGCGCAGCGCCGTGCGCCGGGTGCGCATCCCCTGCGCCACCAGCAGCGGCGCCAGCGCGAGCTTGACCGTCAGCGACATGGCACGCGCCTGCTCAGCTGAACTTCGAGAAGTCGGGCTGGCGCTTCTGGAAAAAGGCCTGGAAGGCCTCCATCGCCTCCGGGCTGCGCAGCCGGGCGGCAAACAGCGCGCCCTCCTCGGCGATGACCTTCAGCACCTGCTCGCGCTGCGGCGCGCGCATCAGCCGCTTGGCCTCGCGCACCGCGCCCGGCGGCAGCGCGTTGAAGCGCTCCGCGACGCGCCGCGCGTGGTTGACCACCTCGGTGGCCGGCAGCACGGCGTTGGCGATGCCGCACTCGACCGCCTGCTCGGCGGTGAAGGGGTCGCCCAGCAGCAGCTTCTCGGCCGCGCGCCGGTGGCCCATCAGCTGCGGCACGAGCAGGCTGGAGGCGAACTCCGGCACCAGCCCGAGGCCGACGAAGGGCATCGCCAGCCGCGCGTCGTCGGCGACGTAGACGAAGTCGCAGTGCAGCAGCAGCGTCGTGCCGATGCCGATCGCCGCCCCGGTGACGGCGACGACGACCGGCTTGTCGCAGTCGGTCAGCGCCTGCATGAAGCGGAACACCGGCGACTCGGCGGCGTTGCTGCCGCCGGCGCCCGGCGGCCGCGCCATGAAGTCCTCGATGTCGTTGCCCGAGGTGAAGACGCCCGGCTGCCCGGTGATCAGCACCGCGCGCACGGCGCCGTCGTCGGTGGCCGCGCGCAGCGCGTCGGCCATCGTCTGGTACATCGCCACCGTGAGCGCGTTATTCTTATCCGGGCGGGCGCTCGCGATGGTGGCGACGCCGTTCAGCGTGGCGACCTTGACCTGCGGGATTGGCGACACGTGGCCGTCTCCTTGGTTGGGGTTCAGCAGCGCTCGAAGATGCCAGCCGCACCCTGGCCCATGCCGACGCACATCGTCACCATGCCGTAGCGCAGCTTGTGGCGACGCAGCGCGTGGATGGTGGTCGCGGCGCGGATGGCGCCGGTGGCGCCCAGCGGGTGGCCGAGCGCGATCGCGCCGCCCATCGGGTTCAC
>CAZQPN010000590.1:0-2231 GCA_964595215.1 uncultured Rubrivivax sp.
CAGCTTGGCAAGATCCATTTCTGGACCACCTTCGTCGGCGTGAACCTGACCTTCTTCCCGATGCACTTCCTCGGGCTGGCCGGCATGCCGCGTCGCTACGCCGACTACCCGATGCAGTTCGCCGACTTCAACGCGATCGCGTCGGTGGGCGGTTTCGGCTTCGGCCTGATGCAGGTCTACTTCTTCGTCTTCGTCGTCCTGCCGATGATGCAGGGCAAGGGCGAGAAGGCGCCGCAGCGTCCTTGGAACGATCCCGACGGCCGTGGCGCCGAAGGCCTGGAGTGGGAGGTCCCGTCGCCCGCACCCTGGCACACCTTCGAGACGCCGCCGAAGCTCGACGCGACGGCGACCAGGATCGTCGGCTGAGCGACCGGCGCATCCCTTGGAAGCGGCCATGGTGGACGAGCGTCAACGCAAGGCGAACCTGAAGCTGGCCCTGGTGCTGGCGACGGTGGCGCTCGTGTTCGCGCTCGGCTTCGTGGCCAGGTTCGTCCTGTTCGGCGCCGGCTGACCGGCGTCCGGCGACGGCACACGATTCGACACGGGACCGGGCATGGCATCGACCGACCGCCGCGGCGCCGCCAACCGCGGCATGCTGGGCAAGCTGATCGTCATCACGCTCGTGATGTTCGGCTTCGGCTACGCGCTGGTGCCGATGTACCGCGCCATCTGCGACGCGCTGGGCATCAACGTGCTGTCGGTGTCCGAGCAGCGCGTGACGCAGGGCTGGCTCGGCGGCTCCAAGGCGGGTGCGAAGGCCAACACCCAGGTCGACACCTCGCGCCTGATCACGGTGGAGTTCGACGCCAACGCGCGCGGCCCGTGGGACTTCAAGCCCGCGGTGTCGTCGCTGCAGGTCCATCCCGGCGAGCTGGCCACCGTGATGTACGAGTTCCGCAACGTGCAGAACCGCACGATGGCGGCGCAGGCCATCCCCAGCTACGCGCCGCGCAACGCGGCAGGCCACTTCAACAAGCTCGAGTGCTTCTGCTTCAACGAGTACACGCTCGCGCCTGGCGAGCGCAAGGACTGGCCGGTGGTCTTCGTCATCGACCCGAAGCTGCCGAAGGACGTGACGACGATCACGCTGTCGTACACCTTCTTCGAGGTCGGCGGCAAGGTGCCGCAGCCACCGTCGGCGTCGGCCGACACGGCGCTGCCCCTTCGGTGGGCGGCCGCGCCAGACGGGACGACCCGATGAGCGCCGACCTGCGCCAGGCCGCCGAGCGGCCGCTGTCCTTCGTGCAGACGGTCAAGGCCGTCGCCTGGTCCTTTGTCGGCCTGCGTCGCCAGGCCGGCTACCAGCAGGACGTCCAGCGCCTGAACCCGGTGCACGTCATCGTCGCCGGCATCATCGGCGCGGCGCTGTTCGTCCTCGCGCTGGTGCTGGTCGTGCGCTGGGTCGTCGCCAGCGGCGTCGCCACCTGAGTTCGAGCGTTTCACAGACCCAAAAAGCCAATTCGGATCGAGGAGAGAGCGTCACATGGCGGCCATGACCCCCGCGGGAACCACCCCGCACTACTTCATTCCAGGCCCGTCGCGCCACCCGGTGCTGGTGGCCGCAGGCTTGTTCCTGGTCATCCTCGGCGCCGGCCAGTGGATCAACGGCCACGGCTGGGGCGCCTATGCGCTGCTCGCCGGGATGGTCGTCTGGCTGACGGTGCTCTACCAGTGGTTCCGCGATGCCGTGAGCGAGAGCGAGGGGGGCCTCTACTCCGACCGCATCGACGTGTCGTTCCGCTGGAGCATGAGCTGGTTCATCTTCTCGGAGGTGATGTTCTTCGCGGCGTTCTTCGGCGCGTTGTACTGGGCGCGTGTGCATGCGCTGCCGATGCTGGGCAACCTCGACCATCAGGTCCTGTGGCCCGACTTCAAGGCCGTCTGGCCGAGCGCGGGGGGCGGCGCGACCGCATCGCCGGCGGGCATCGTCGAGCCGTTCCAGACCATCGGCCCGTGGCCGCTGCCGACGATCAACACGGCGCTGCTGCTGACCTCGGGCGTGACGCTGACGATCGCCCACCATGCCCTGATCGCCAGCCAGCGCGCGAAGACGATCGTCTGGATGTGGATCACCGTGCTGCTCGGCGCGATCTTCCTGGTCGTGCAGGCCTACGAGTACATGCACGCCTACCAGGACCTGAACCTCAAGCTCAGCTCCGGCATCTTCGGGTCCACGTTCTTCATGCTGACCGGCTTCCACGGCTTCCACGTGCTCGTGGGCATGCTGATGC
>CAZQPN010000591.1:0-2226 GCA_964595215.1 uncultured Rubrivivax sp.
CCGGGCGGGGACGGTGGGACATGGGACTCCGTGGTGGAACTGGAAACAGGCGATGGGCGGTGGCCACTCGCGGGTGGCCATGCCCCATGGAGCAGTGCCGGCGCCTCCTGATGTCCGGCCATCGGTGGGCGTGACCGCCACCCCGACCCCGGATTCAGCCGCGTGGCGGCAGCAGCCAGATGCGGTCGGCGTAGGTCGCCAGCCACTGCGGACGGAAGGCGACGAAGATCGCCACCACCATGCCGGCCAGGAAGGCGTCGCCCCAGGCGGCGAGGAAGCGCGCCAGCATCAGGTCGCCGGCCTGCAGCCCGCCCGGCAGGCCGTGCAGGGCGACCGACAGCGCGCCGGCCAGCGAGCCGGCGATGGCGGTGGCGAAGAAGCCGCGGCCGAGGATGTAGACGAACAGCTGGTTCGGCAACCAGCGGCGGATGAGCGCGCCGATCGCCATCGCCAGCGTCGCCGGGATCACGCCGAGCCAGACGCCGCGGTGCAGCGCCTCGGCGGCTCCCAGCCCGGCGAAGAGGGCGGTCAGCACCGCCACCGGCACCAGCGCGAGCATTGCCATCGGCCATCCGGCCATCAGCATCAGCAGGCAGGCGCCCGACAGCGGCTGCGCCACCGGCATCTCGACGTAGCGGTCGGCGCCCCAGAAGGCCGGCAGCAGGATCCACCACGCCAGCCAGGGCCATGGCGGGCCGCCGGCGCCGACGGCGCGCCAAGGGCGCAGTGCCAGTGCCACGCCGAGCGCCGACCCGGCGACGATGAGATCGAAGGTGAACATGGGCCGCATCCTACGGGGCGGGGGAACCCGACCGCAGGGCAGGGCGGGCGGCCCCCGATGGACGGCGGACGCCGCTGCGCTTACACCTGCACCGATGAAACCGCCGATCGACTTCTGGTTCGACTTCTCGTCGCCGTACTCGTACATCGCCAACGAGTGGGTCGAGGCCGTCGCTGCCCGCCACGGCCGCACCGTGCGGCGCCACGCCATCCTGCTGGGCGCGACCTTCCAGGCCGCCGAACTCAAGTCGCCCGTGTCCTACCCGATCAAGCGCGAGTACTCCGTGCGCGACTTCGCCCGCTCGGCGCGATTCGAGGGCCTGCCCTACCAGCTGCCCGAGCCGTTCCCGATCCCGACGCAGAACGCCGCGCGCGTCTTCTGGTGGCTCCATGACGTGCAGGGCGCGCCGGCGGCGGCGCGCTGGTGCTCTGCCGGCCTGCGCGCGGTCTTCGCGCGTGGGCTCCAGATCAGCGACACCGAGGTGCTGAAGGCCTTGGCGGCCGAGCACGGCCTGGACCCGTCGGCGGCCGAGGCGGTGTGGAGCGACACGGCTTGGAAGCTGCGGCTGAAGAAGGCCAACGAGCAGGCGATCGCCGCCGGCGTCTTCGGCGCGCCGTTCTTCATGGTCGACGGCGAGCCCTTCTGGGGTAACGACCGCCGGCCGCAGATCGAACGCTGGCTGGCCACCGGCCCGTTCTGATCGGGAGACAACCGCGATGCGAAAGACCGTCCATTCCATGGTCGAGGAGGCCACCGCCGCCATCACCACCTACGGTGTCGAGGAGGCGATCGACATGCACGGCCGCGAGGACGTTCAGTTCATCGACATCCGCGACGTGCGCGAGCTCGAGCGCGAGGGCGTGATCCCCGGGGCCTTCCACGCGCCGCGCGGCATGCTCGAGTTCTGGGCCTGCCCCGACTCGAAGTACCACAAGCCGGTGTTTGCCGAGGGCCGGCATCTGGTGCTGTTCTGCGCCGCCGGGTGGCGCTCGGCACTGGCTACCAAGACGCTGCAGGACATGGGCGTGCCCCGGGTGGCGCACGTCGAGGGCGGATTCGAGGCCTGGAAGGCGCGCGGCGGCCCGGTGGCCGAAAAGGCGCCGAAGCCCAGGAAGCCGTGAGCGGCGTGCTGCCGTCGCCACGCGGTGCGCGTCGAGCGGGTCGAGCGGCCGCCGACGCTGCGTTGACGCGCTTCTACAATTGACGTTAACGTAAACGTCAATCAGACCCAGACCGGAAGGCCTGCTGCATGCCCACGCTGACGTCCAAGCTCAACCCGCGCGGCGCCGACTTCGAGGCCAGCGCGCAGGCGATGCGGCTGATGGTGGCCGACCTCAACGAGAAGCTCGCGAAGATCGCGCTCGGCGGCGGGGAGGCGGCCCGTGCGCGCCACGTGGCGCGCGGCAAGCTGCTGCCGCGCGAGCGCGTCGAGATGCTGCTCGACC
>CAZQPN010000592.1:0-2226 GCA_964595215.1 uncultured Rubrivivax sp.
ATCGACGAACGCGGTTTTGTCGCGGTCGACAACGACTGCAAGACCAATCTGCCCTGCGTATGGGCGGTCGGCAACGTGGTGCGAGGGCCGATGCTCGCGCACAAGCAGTAGGAGGAGGGCGTGGCGGTGGCCGAGCGCATCGCCGGTCAGCACGGGCACGTCGACTTCAACCTCGTGCCGTGGGTCATCTACACGAGTCCCGAGATCGCCTGGGTCGGCCAGACCGAGCAGCAGCTCAAGCAGGCCGGCCGAGCCTACAAGGCCGGCACTTTTCCGTTCATGGCCAACGGACGCGCGCGGGCGCTCGGCGACACCACCGGCCTGGTCAAGTTCCTGGCCGACGCGAAGACCGACGAGATCCTCGGCGTCCACATCGTCGGGCCGATGGCCAGCGAACTGATCGCCGAGGCGGTGGTCGCGATGTCGTTCAAGGCCAGCGCCGAGGACATCGCGCGCATCTGCCACGCGCATCCGTCGCTGTCGGAGGCGACCAAGGAAGCCGCCCTCGCGGTCGACAAGCGCACACTGAATTTCTGACCTCCAGGTCCCCTGCGGGACACGGCGCCCCGCGGGGTCACGCGGCCGCTTGCCGGCCGAGCGGGTGCCGCGCAGCGCGCCGGGCCCGAACCGGCCCTTGATCGATGGGTGTGCGACAGATCTACGAGCAGACGCTCGCTGAGCGTGGCTACAAGGCCGACGACGCTCAGTTGCGCGCGGTCGCGGCGCTCGAGCGTTGCGAGCGCGAATGGGCCGACTACAAGGCCCGGCGAGGAAACGCGCTGACGAAGCTGATCCGGCGCCCGCCGATCCCGCGTGGCGTGTACATGTGGGGCGGCGTCGGGCGTGGCAAGAGCTTCCTGATGGACTGCTTCTTCCAGGCCGTGCCGCTGACGCGTAAGGCGCGGCTGCACTTCCACGAGTTCATGCGCGAGGTGCACCGCGAGCTGCAGGAGCTCAAAGGCACGGCCGACCCGCTGCAGGTGCTCGGGGAGCGCATCGCACGCCGCTACCGGCTGATCTGCTTCGACGAGTTCCACATCGCCGATGTCACCGACGCGATGATCCTGCACCGGCTGCTGGCGTCGATGTTCGAGCACCGCGTCAGCATCGTGACCACCTCCAACTTCCACCCCGACGACCTGTACCCGAACGGCCTGCACCGCGACCGCATCCTGCCGGCGATCGCGCTGCTGAAGGATCGGCTGGAGGCGGTCAACGTCGATGCCGGCACCGACTACCGCCAGCGCACGCTGGAGCACGTGCGGATCTACCTGACGCCGCTCGGCCCCGAGGCCGACGCGGCGCTGGCGCAGGCCTTCGACGAACTCAGCGAGGCGCGCGACGAGGACCCCGCGCTGCACATCGAGCATCGCGTGCTGCATGCCCGGCGACGGGCCGGTGGTGTCGTGTGGTTCGACTTCCGGACGCTGTGCGGCGGGCCGCGATCGCAGAACGACTATCTGGAAATCGCGTCGCGCTTCCATACCGTGCTGCTGTCGGGGGTGCCGCACATGCCGCCGCGCCTGGCCAGCGAGGCGCGCCGCTTCACCTGGCTGGTCGACGTGCTGTACGACCGCCAGGTCAAGCTGATCCTGTCGGCCGAGGTCCCGCCCGACCAGCTGTACACGGAAGGGCCGCTGTCGCACGAGTTTCCGCGCACCGTGTCCCGGCTGCGGGAGATGCAGTCGGCCCAGTACTTGGCGCGCGGACGGCGCGAAGTCGATACGGGATTGACCTGACCCGACCGGCGGCGCCGGCGTCCCCGGCCGACGGCGCCGCGTTCAGTCCAGCGGGTCGATGCGCACGAGCGCGAGCGACAGGTTGTCGCCGCCTCCGCGCGCGCGCTGGCGCGCCTTGCCGACAAGCAGCTCGCTCGCCTCGCGCGGCGACAGCCCGCTGACGATCGCACCCAGCTCCTTCGGCGTGAAGTAGTGCCACAGGCCGTCGCTGCACGCCAGTACCGTGTCGCCAGGCTCGAGCGTGCCGACGTGCCAGCTGGAGATCGGCGGGTCGGCATGGGTGCCCAGGCAGCCGATCAGCAGGTTGGACTGCGGGTGCGCCGCCGCCTGCGCCTCGGTCAGCTTGCCTTCCTCGATCAGGCGCTGCACGAAGGAATGGTCCTGCGTGCGCCCCACCATTGCACCGCCGCGGAAGTGGTAGACGCGGGAGTCGCCGGCGTGGATCGCCTCGCAGCGCAGGTCCGGGCCCAGCACAAAGGCGGCGATG
>CAZQPN010000593.1:0-2224 GCA_964595215.1 uncultured Rubrivivax sp.
CCGGTGGACGTCGGATCCAGCGGAGCGGGCCGTCCGGTGGACGTCGGATCCAGCGGAGCGGGCCGTCCGGTGGACGTCGGATCCAGCGAAGCGCGCCGTCCGGTGGACGTCGCGGTGGGCGTGCTGATCGACCCAGACGGCCGCTTCCTGCTGACCTCGCGTCCCGAGGGCAAGGTCTACGCCGGCCACTGGGAGTTTCCGGGCGGCAAGCTCGAGGTCGGCGAGAGCGTCGCGGATGCGCTCCGGCGCGAGCTGCACGAGGAGCTCGGCATCACGATCGGTGCCCTCCAGCCGTGGAAGACCGAACTCTTCGACTACCCGCATGCGCTGGTGCGGCTGCACTTCTGCAAGGTCTTCGACTGGCACGGCGCGTTCGAGATGCGCGAGGCGCAGCGCATGGCCTGGCAGACGCTGCCGGTGGCGGTCGGCCCGGTGCTGCCCGGGACCCGGCCGGTGCTGCGCTGGCTGGCCGAGGAACGCGGTTTCGCCGGCGCCACGCATGCCGACGACGGCGAGGGCGTCGTCGGCCCGGCCGGACGGCCGCCGGCCTGACACTACACTTCCCCTATGGACTGGCTCGACGCCGTGAAGTGGGACGCCGCCGGCCTGGTGCCGGCGATCGCACAGGAGCAGGGCACGAACGACGTGCTGATGCTGGCGTGGATGAACCGCGAGGCGCTGGCCGAGACGGCGCGCACCGGCCGCGCCGTCTACTGGAGCCGCTCGCGCGGCCGTCTGTGGCGCAAGGGCGAGGAGTCCGGCCACGTGCAGCAGGTGCATGAGATCCGCCTGGACTGCGACCACGACGTCGTGCTGCTGAAGGTGACGCAGCTCGGCCACGATCCGTCGATCGCCTGCCACACCGGCCGTCACAGTTGTTTCTTCGAACGGCTGCACGATGGCGCGTGGCATGCGGTCGAGCCGGTGCTCGAGGACCCCGAGCGCATCTACCGCAAATGACCGAGTCCGCCAGCCCCGACACGACCCTGTCCGCAGCCGACGACACGCTGGCGCGGCTCGCCGCCGTCATCGCGTCGCGCCGCGGCGGCGACCCCGAGCGCAGCTACGTCGCGCGCCTGTTCGCCAAGGGCGAGGACGCGATGCTGAAGAAGGTCGGCGAGGAGGCCACCGAGGTCGTGCTGGCGGCCAAGGACGCGACGCGCGACGGCGCCACCGACCGGCTCGTCGGCGAGATGGCCGACCTGTGGTTCCACAGCCTGGTCGTGCTCGCATCGCACGGCCTGTCGCCGGCCGACGTGCTGGCCGAGCTGCGCCGGCGCGAGGGCCTGTCCGGCCTCGAGGAGTTCGCGCTGCGCAAGGCGCGCGAGCGGGAGGACGAGGGCAAGGCCGAAGCCGGCGCGGCCGCGCCATCCACCCAGGAGGGATCCCGATGAACGACCTGACGACGCCCACGCCGGGGGCCGGATCGGCGCACACGCCGCAGCAACTCGCGAGCCTGAAGAACGTCCTGCTGGTGGTCTACCTGCTGCAGGCGCTGTCCTTTGCCTTCGGCATCACCGCCATCGTCGGCCTCGTGATCGACTACATCAAGCGCGACGAGGCCGCTGGCACCGTCTACGCGAGCCACTTCGACTGGCAGATCCGCACCTTCTGGTGGGGCCTGGTGTGGACCGTGGTCGGCGTCGCGCTGGCGATCGTCGCGGTCGGCTTCGTCGTGCTGTTCGCGGTCTGGGTGTGGGCCATCTACCGCGTCGTCAAGGGCTTCCTGAAGCTCAACGACGGCCTGCCCGTCCATCCGGCCTGAGTGGCCGAGCGAGTTGACATGAGCACCTCCGACCCCAACTGCATTTTCTGCAAGATCGTCGCCGGGCAGATCCCGGCGCGCAAGGTTCACGAGGACGATGAACTTCTGGTCTTCCACGACATCAACCCCTGGGCGCCGGTGCACGTGCTGATGATTCCCAAGCAGCACGTGGCCACGCTTTACGACGCCGGCCCCGGGCACGAGGCGCTGCTGGGCCGCATGATGGGCCTGGCGCCCAGGCTGATGCGCGACCTGGGCGTGAGCGACGGCTTCAGGATCGTCGTCAACACCGGGCGCGACGGCGGGCAGGAGGTCTGGCACCTGCACATGCACGTCATGGGCGGTCCCCGGCCCTGGAGCAAGGGCTGAGGCCGCCGGCATAGAATCACGGGTTCCTCTTCAGGAGAGCAAGACATGGGTTCTTTCAGCATCTGGCACTGGCTCATCGTGCTGCTGGTC
>CAZQPN010000594.1:0-2206 GCA_964595215.1 uncultured Rubrivivax sp.
ACCGCCAGCCCGAGCGCGCGCGTGTCCATGCCGGCGACGATGCCGGCGCGCACGGCCGGCACCGGCACGACCACCGGGGCGCGCGGCAGGCCAGCATCGGCCAGAACGTCGTGTGGCCCGCCGAGCGCCGCCACCATGCGCGCGAAACGCTCGGCCGCGGCGCCGGCGTCCCAGGCCGCGGCTGCGCGCACCTCGCCGTCGGCCGGGTCGGCGGCCAGCCCGCCCAGGTGCAGCAGCCGACCGGCCAGCGCCAGCGTCAGCGCGCGCAGCCGTGGCTCGCAGCGTCCCTGCAGCGCCTCCAGCACCTCGGCCACCTCGAGCGCGTTGCCCGCGCTCGTGCCCAGCACGCGGTCCATGTCGGTGATCAGCGCCGCCGTCGGCAGCCCGGCGCCGCGCGCGACGTCGACGAGCGAGCGCGCCAGCACGCGTGCCTCGTCCACGCGGCGACAGAAGGCACCGTTGCCCGCCTTGACGTCCATCACCAGCCCGTGCAGCCCGGCGGCCAGCTTCTTGCTGAGGATGCTGGCGGTGATCAGCGACACCGACTCGACGGTGGCCGTGACGTCGCGGATGGCGTACAGGCGGCGGTCGGCCGGCGCCAGCGCGTCGCCGGCGCCGACGATGGCGCAGCCGGCCGCACGCAGCACGCGGTGCAGCCGCTCGCACGTCGCGTCCACGTGCAGGCCGGGCAACGCCTCCAGCTTGTCCAGCGTGCCGCCGGTGTGGCCCAGGCCGCGCCCGCTGACCATCGGCACGATGGCGCCGCAGGCCGCCATCAGCGGCGCCAGGATGAGGCTGACCTTGTCGCCGACGCCGCCGGTGGAGTGCTTGTCGAGCACCGGCCCGCCGAGGTCGTCCCAGGCGCCGGCCATCACCTCGCCGGAGCGCGTCATCGCCGCCGTCAGCGCCACCGTCTCGGCGGTGTCCATGCCGCGCAGCACGATGGCCATCGCCATCGCCCCGACCTGGGCGTCGCTCCACGCGCCGTCGACGAGCCCGGCGACGAAGGCGTCGATCTCGGCCGTGCTCAGCGCGGCGCCGTCGCGCTTGCGGCGGATCAGCTCGGTCGCCAGCATCGCTGCCCTTCCCGCTTCGGCCCGGCCACGGTCAGGCGCGCCGCGTGATGCGCGGCGTGTCGTCGGGCGCAACGCCGGCAGCGGCCCGCGCAGCCATCGTCAGTACGCGTCCGACACGGCCGCCGGCGGGCCACAGGCCAGCAGCGCCTCGACGTCGTCCAGCAGCGCGCTGGCGCCGAGGCGGAAGCGCGCCGGCGTCAGCGCGCCGGCGCCGAGGACCTCGCGCACGAGGCCGATGTAGACGGCCGCGTCGGCCACCGTGCGCACGCCACCGGAGACCTTCAAGCCGGCGCGGCTGCCGGGGGTGGCGGCGATCGTCTCGAGCAGCGTGCGCGCCGCCGCCGGCGTGGCGCCGACCGGCACCTTGCCGGTGCTGGTCTTCAGGAAGTCGGCGCCCTCGGCGAGGGCGAGCGCCGCGGCACCTCGGATGCGCGCGTCGTCGGCGAGCTCGCTGGTCTCGAGGATGACCTTTAGCACCCGCCCTTCGCAGGCGCGGCGCACCGCGCGCAGCACGGCCGCGGCCGAAGACGCATCACCGGCCATGAACGCTCGCCAGGGCAGCACGAGGTCGACCTCCTGCGCACCGGCCTGGACGATCGCGTCGGCGTCGCGCACCGCGGCGTCGACGTCGGTGCCGCCATGGGGAAAGTTCGCGACGGCGGCGATCGCCACCGCGGGCGGCGCCTCGCGGCGCGCGAAGGCGGCCAGCCGCGGCCACACGCACAGCGCCGCCGGCGGTCCGAAGCGGCCCCGCGCGCGCGATGCCAGCAGGGCGATGCCGGACTCGGTATCGGCGTCGCCGAGACTGGTCAAATCGAGGCAGGCCAGGGCCAGCCGGGCCTGTTCTCTCCTTGCAGCGTTCTCATCGAAGGGTCTCATGGGAGGGCATCCAGTCTCGGCAGCAGCGCCGCCATCAGCCGGCGTGCATCGTCCATCGCGTGCGCCGCACCGGCCAGCGTGTGCGCGTGGCTCAGGCCCTCGGCCGACAGGCCGCTCCCCATGTTGGTGATCATCGACATAGCCAGCACCTTCAGGCCGGCATGGCGGGCGAGGATGGTCTCGGGCACGGTGCTCATGCCCACCGCCTGCGCACCCAGGCGCTGCAGCATGCGGATCTCGGCCGGCGTCTC
>CAZQPN010000595.1:0-2200 GCA_964595215.1 uncultured Rubrivivax sp.
CATCGTGCTGGAGGAGTACCGCTTCCGACAGCGCGAGCTCGAGCTCGAGCGGGCCAAGCTGAACCGGCTGCGGCACACGCCAGCGGTCACGCTGGACGGCGCGAAGATCGAGCTGCTGGCCAACATCGAGCTGCCGGACGACGCCGGCGCCGCGGTGCAGGCCGGCGCGGTCGGCGTCGGCCTGTTCCGCAGCGAGTTCCTCTTCATGAACCGGGCCGACCAGCTGCCGGACGAGGACGAGCAGTACGAGGCCTACCGCGCGGCCGTGGTCGGGATGGGCGGGCTGCCGGTGACGATCCGCACCGTCGACGTCGGCGCCGACAAGCCGCTGGAGCGCATGTCGGTGGCCGAGCTGCGCCACGAGCACATCCTGAACCCGGCGCTCGGGCTGCGCGCGATCCGCTGGAGCCTGTCGGAGCCGAGCATGTTCCGCCAGCAGCTGCGCGCGCTGCTGCGCGCCAGCGTGCACGGAAAGGTGCGTGTGCTGCTGCCGATGGTGGCGCACCTGAGGGAGATCCACGCCGCCCACGAACAGCTGGCGCGCGCGCGCGCGCAACTCGACGAGGCCGGTCGCGCCTATGGTCGGATCGAGGTCGGGGCGATGATCGAGATCCCGGCCGCGGCGCTGCAGATCGAGCTGTTCCTGCGCCACTTCGACTTCGTCGCCATCGGCACCAACGACCTGATCCAGTACACGCTGGCGATCGACCGATCCGACGATTCGGTGGCGCACCTGTACGACCCCTGGCACCCGGCCGTGCTGCACCTGATCCACCGCACGATCGATCTCGCCAACGCCGCCGGCAAGGGCGTGAGCGTGTGCGGCGAGATGGCGGGCGACACCGCCTTCACCGATCTGCTGCTGGCGATGGGGCTGCGCAGCTTCTCGATGCACCCGTCGCGCGTCGCCGCGGTCAAGCAGCGCGTGCTGCGCGCCGACACGCGCCGCCTGGCGGCCAACCTGCACCGCGTGCTGGCGAGCGAGTCACCGGCGCTCGAGGCATCGGTTGCCTTCGGCGCCTCGGCGCCGCACTGAGACGATCGAGCAATCGGCCGTGTAAGACAGGGCGACGCGCCGATGGCCGCTTGCGAGCGCTGGGCACGACATCCGAGGTCGATGGCCATCCCGTAGAGGGCCCTCACGCCTGGCCACCTGGCCGGGTGCGGCGTTCAGCCGAGCACCGGCGCCAGCGCGCGCCGGGCGGTGGCTTCGTCGACCGACTGACGCGCCGCCCAGTCGGCGAGCTGGTCGTCGCCGATGCGGCCGACGTTGAAGTAGGTGCTGTCCGGGTGCGCCAGGTAGAAGCCGCTGACGCTCGCCGCGGGCGTCATCGCCAGGCTCTCGGTCAGCCCCATGCCGATCTCGTCGGCGCGCAGCACCTCGAACATCGCACGCTTGACGCTGTGGTCCGGGCAGGCCGGGTAACCGGGTGCCGGCCGGATGCCGCGGTAGGCCTCGGCGATCAGCTGCGCGTTGTCCAGCGCCTCGTCGGGCGCGTAGCCCCACAGGTCGGTGCGCACGCGCTGGTGCAGGCGCTCGGCGAAGGCCTCGGCCAGCCGGTCGGCCAGTGCCTTGAGCATGATGGCGGCGTAGTCGTCGTGGTCGGCCTCGAACTGCGCGACCTTCTTGTCGATGCCGATGCCGGCCGTGACCGCGAACAGCCCGATCCAGTCGGGCTGGACGCCGCGCGGTGCGACGAAGTCGGCCAGGCAGCGGTTCGGACGCCGGACCGGTCCTTGCGGGCCGTCGATCTCCGGTCGCTCGGTCTGCATGCGCAGCGGTGACCAGCGCAGCGCCACGTCGCTGCGCGTCTCGTCGGTGTAGACCTCGATCGTGTCGTCGTCGACGGTGTTGGCCGGCAGCAGCGCGACGACGCCGTTGGCCTGCAGCCAGCGGCCCTCGATCAGGCGTTGCAGCAGCCGCTTGCCGTCGCTGAACACGCGCTGTGCCTCGCCGCCGACGACGGCGTCGCGCAGGATGTCGGGGAAACGGCCGGCGAGGTCCCAGGTCTGAAAGAAGGGCGTCC
Organism: uncultured Rubrivivax sp.; assembly: GCA_964595215.1. Classification (GTDB taxonomy): domain Bacteria; phylum Pseudomonadota; class Gammaproteobacteria; order Burkholderiales; family Burkholderiaceae_C; genus Rubrivivax. The sequence goes on from CAZQPN010000595.1 coordinate 2,028, forward strand.
AGTCGATGCACGCGGCGAGCTCGGCCAGGTCCTGGTTGCGGAACACGCGCCGACCGGTGAACTTCGGCACCGGCGGCGCGTACGCTGGCCAGTCGATCGGCGTCTTGTTGGCGCGGGCGGTCGCCAGCGTGACCAGCGGCGTGGTCTTCTTGTTCGCGTGCAGCGCGCGCACG
>CAZQPN010000596.1:0-2199 GCA_964595215.1 uncultured Rubrivivax sp.
CCCAGATCATCAGATAGCGCGCCGCCTCCTCCATGAAGGTGATGGGCAGCGGCACCAGGTAGCGCGCGAACACGCCGAGCCAGACGTCGAGCACCAGCACCGCCAGCAGGATCGCGGCGGCGCGGTCGGTCAGCCAGGCGAGGCGCCGGCTCCAGCGCTCGGCGGTCGCCGCCCACCCGTCAGGTTCAAGGTCTTGCACGCGCGTCCTTGGTCAGGTCCCCAGCTGGGTGCACCCGCACCGCCTTGGCGCACGGGGGACGCGACATGCACCATTATGAGCCGTAGTTTTCATGTTTGAATCAGGTAAAACTCTTGTTTCAGATACCGTCGCGACTCCTGCAGCAAGTCCCATACCCGCGCCCGATGCCCGCCAGCCCGGACCCGACCGCCCCACGCCGCTCTCGCAAGGCGCGGCCGGGTGCCGCGCCGGTGACGCTGGAGTCGCGACTGCGCGCCTGCTACGAGACCCTGCCCGGCAGCGAGGCGAGCATCGCCGACGTGCTGCTGCACCACCCCGGCCGCCTGGCGACCCATTCGGCCACGGAGCTGGCGGCCGCGGCGGGTGCGTCGAAGGCCGCGGTGACGCGCCTGATCCAGCGCCTGGGATACGCCAGCTATGCCGCCGCGCGCGCCGAGGCTCGCGAGGCGCAGCAATGGGGGTCGCCGCTCTACCTGGAGGCGGGTGCGCCGGTCGGCCCCGGGCTGCGCGCGGCCTATGCGGCCCACATGACGGCCGACCAGCAGATCCTGGCGTGGACGCTGGAGGGGCTGGACGAGGCCGCGCTGACGGGCACCGTCGGCGCGCTGGCGACCGCCCGGCGCGTGGTCGTCGTCGGGTTCCGCAACAGCGCCTGGCTGGCGATGTACGCGCGCTCGCAGTTCGGCCTGCTGCGCCCGGCGGTCGAGCTGGCCCCGCTGCCGGCCGAGACGCTGGCCGAGGGCCTGGCCGACCTCGGCCCGCAGGACCTGCTGCTGGCGATCGGCTTTCGCCGCCGGGTGCCGGCCTTCGCCGCGGCGCTGCGGGCCGCGCGTGCCGCCGGCACGCGCATCGCGCTGATCAGCGACCCGTCGGGGGCGGCCGAGCAGCGCCTCGCGGACTGGCCGCTGACGGTGCACTGCCGCGGCGCGGCGATGTTCGACAGCTACGTCGCCGGCGTGTCGGTACTGAACTTCCTGGCCGCGCAGCTGGCGGCCGAGCTCGGCGACGCCGGGCTGCACCGGTTGCAGGGCGTCGAACAGTGGCACCGGCAACTCGAGGATCTGGCCTGAGCGCGCGGCGCTCTGCGCGCCGCATCGCCGGAGCGCCGACACCGCCGGCGCGGATCGGCGCCGGGCCGCAGGGCCCGGCTGCCCGGCCCTACTTCGACGTCTTGCGCGACGCCTTGGCCGCCGGCTGGCGCATCGCATCGGCCATGCCGATCAGCACACCGCTGACCATGGCCGTGTAGCCCTCGGCCAGCGCCTGCGCGGCACGCAGGCCGGCGGCGCGGCTGTCGCGCACGGCCGCCTGCATCTGCTTCATCTGCGACGTGAACTGCTCGGCCGCGGCGGTGGCCTGGGCCCCGCTGACCGTGCCGCCCGCCTGCAGCTTGTCGAGCACCGGTGCCCATGCGCCGGCCATCTGGTCGCCGGCCGAGCCGGCCGCCTTCTGCACCGTGTCGATCATCATGTCCTCGAAGTTCTCGAGGTCGACGATGGCCTTCTTCAGGTGCTTCTCGCGCAGGTCTGCGCCCTGGGCCGCCAGCTGCTGCAGCGCCACGCGGTGGGCGTCGACGGCCTTGAGCAGGGCGTCGTCCATGCCGGCCACGGCCTGGTCGAGCATCTGGTCGACGTCGAGCCCCGCGGTGGCATTCTTCGCCAGCCCGGTGCTCGCCGCCTGCGTCACCGTGGCGAGCACGGCGCGGATGTTCTTCAGGCTGAGCTCGCGCCCCTGCAGCGCCTGCAGCGTGGCGTCGCCCACGGCCTGTCGCAGCTTCGCGCTGCCCTGCTCGGTGGCGGTCTCGAACGCAGTGATCAGGGCATCGGCGTCGAAGGCGGGTTTGGCCATGGGTTCTCCTCGTGTGTGGGACGTTCGATCGTCGCAGCATGCGGGCGCGGCGGCAAGCGGGTGCCGCGCCACAGCCCTGATAATGGGCCCGCCCCCTGCAGGAGACCCCCCGAATGACGCGTGTCTACAACGTCAGCGCCGGCCCCGCGGCG
>CAZQPN010000597.1:0-2198 GCA_964595215.1 uncultured Rubrivivax sp.
CGGAGGAATGCGCGCGCCAGGCGATCGAGAACGACGTGCACGCGGTCGGCGTGTCGACTCTGGCCGCCGGGCACAAGACGCTGGTGCCGGCGATCATCGCGGAGCTTCGGCGCCAGGGCGCCGACGACATCGTCGTCTTCGTCGGCGGGGTGATCCCGCAGCAGGACTACGACTTTCTGTACGGCGCCGGCGTCAAGGGCATCTACGGCCCGGGAACGCCGATCCCGGTGAGCGCGAAGGACGTGCTCGAACAGATCAAGAACGCCATCGGGGCGGGCTGATCATCGTGCGGTGCGGCCTGCGATCGGGAGGCGCTGTGTGCTTGGCCGCTCTGGGCCCATGGGCCCTTGCGTACCGCTCCCCCGCGCCCCCTCCGAGCGGGGGCTCCAGCTTGAACGACGAGTCGGCCGGCCCGCCGACCCTCGCCCCCCAGGCCGGGCTGTCGATTCGTGCCGCGTCTCGAACGACTCGCCGGCCGCAAGGCCGGCCCAACGGTCATACGGGCGCCCCCTCTCGGAGGGGGGCGGGGGGAGCCGTGCGTACAGGCCCTTGGGCCCTGAGCGGCCAACGGCCGCTCAGGGCCGACAGCAGGCTGCCGCCGTCAAGTGCCTCGCTGCGTGGCCAGCTCGCCTGCCATTGCCCGATGACATGTTGACCCCCGACGACACCCGGCTGAAGGACGCCGTGCTGGGGCCGCCAGGTCCGGCGCAGCGGCGCGCGGTCGCCAAGGCGATCACGCTGCTGGAGTCGACGCGCGAGGACCATCGCGCGCGCGCCGACGAACTGCTCAACGCGCTGCTGCCGGCGACCGGCAAGTCCTTCCGGCTGGGCATCAGCGGCGTGCCCGGAGTCGGCAAGAGCACCTTCATCGAGGCGCTCGGGCTCTATCTCGTCGAGCGCGGGCACCGCGTCGCCGTGCTCGCCGTCGACCCGTCGTCCAGCGTCTCCGGTGGCTCCATCCTCGGTGACAAGACACGCATGGAGCGGCTGTCGATGGACGAGCGCGCCTACATCCGGCCCAGCCCGGCCGCCGGCAACCTCGGCGGCGTCGCCGAGCGCACGCGCGAGACGCTGCTCGTGTGCGAGGCGGCGGGCCACGACATCGTCATCGTCGAGACCGTCGGCGTCGGTCAGAGCGAGACCGCGGTAGCCGGCATGACCGATTGCTTCGTGCTGATGCAGCTGCCCAACGCCGGCGACGATCTGCAGGCGATCAAGAAGGGCGTGATGGAACTCGCCGACCTCGTCGTCATCAACAAGGCCGACATCGACCCCGATGCCGCGACCCGCGCGCAGGCCCAGATCACGAGCGCGCTGCGCCTGATGAGCCCGCACGCACACGTGGCCTCGCAGGTGCTGCCGTTGAGTGCGCTCAAGGGTGACGGCGTGACCGGGTTCTGGCACGCGGTCGACCGGTTCCGGCAGCGCCAGGCAGCCGGCGGCGCGGTCGCCGAGCGGCGCCGCCGGCAGGATCAGGCCTGGATGTGGGAACGCATCGAGGCCGGCCTGAAGGATCGCTTCCGGCGCCATCCCGCGGTGCGCGAGGCGCTGCCGCAAATGACCACCGACGTGCGGGAGGGCCGGCTCGCCGCGTCCGTCGCCGCCCGCCGCCTGCTCGACCTGGCGCGCTGAGCGCCGCAACCGATCCCCTGGAGGAGACGCCCCATGCACGACATCATCGAACAGCTCGAGCGCAAGCGCGCCGCGGCCCGCCTCGGCGGCGGCGCGAAGCGCATCGAGGCCCAGCACGCCAAGGGCAAGCTGACCGCGCGCGAGCGACTGGAGCTGCTGTTCGACGACGGCAGCTTCGAGGAATGGGACATGTTCGTCGAGCACCGCTGCGCCGACTTCGGCATGGCCGACAACAAGATCCCGGGCGACGGCGTCGTCACCGGCTACGGGATGATCAACGGCCGGCTGGTGTTCGTCTTCAGCCAGGACTTCACTGTCTTCGGCGGCGCGCTCAGCGAGGCGCACGCCGAGAAGATCTGCAAGGTCATGGACCAGGCGATGAAGGTCGGCGCACCGGTCATCGGCCTGAACGACTCCGGCGGCGCGCGCATCCAGGAAGGCGTGGCTTCGCTCGGCGGTTATGCCGAGATCTTCCAGCGCCATGGGCTGTGATTACTGCCAGCAGTTGCGCCCGCGGCCGGCCTTCTTGGCCTGGTACAGGCGCATATCGGCCTGGTGCAGGGCAC
>CAZQPN010000598.1:0-1458 GCA_964595215.1 uncultured Rubrivivax sp.
GATGGCGCGCACCTCCGACCCGCACTCGGCGACGGCGCAGTTCTTCATCAACACGGCCGACAACGGCTTCCTGAACCACACCGCCGAAAGTGCCCAGGGCTGGGGCTATGCGGTGTTCGGTCGCGTCGTCGACGGCACCGACGTCGTCGACGCCATCGAGGCCGTACGCACCGGGCGCAAGGGCATGCACGACGACGTGCCTCTCGAGGACGTCGTGATCCGGCGCGCCACGCTGGTCGACTGAGGCGGCGATGGCCGGCGCTGGCCAGGCGCTGCCGCCGCTGCCGCCGCCCTACGCCTGGGCGGCGCCCGCATCGTGGCGCCGGATCGACTTCATCTCCGACCTCCACCTGGCTCCGGCGTCGCCGCGCACCTTCGACGCCTTTGCCGCGCACCTGCTGCACACGCCGGCCGATGCGGTGCTGATGCTCGGCGACGTGTTCGAGGTCTGGGTCGGCGACGACCAGCGCGAAGGCGTGTTCGAGCAGCAGTGCGTGCATGTTCTGGCCGAGGCCGCCAGCCGGCGCCACATCGGCTTCATGGCCGGCAACCGCGACTTCCTGCTGGGACAGGCGATGCGGCGTGACTGCGGGCTGATGGCACTGGCCGACCCGACGGTGCTCGACGCCTGGGGGCACCGCCTGCTGTTGACGCACGGCGACGCGCTGTGCCTGGCAGACATCGAGTACCAGCGCTTCCGTGCCGAGGCGCGGACCGAGGCCTGGCAGAGCCGCTTCCTGTCGCTGCCGCTGGCGGAGCGGCTCGCACGCGCCCACGCAGCGCGCTCCGACAGCGAGCAGCGACGGCAGGAGCGACCGCAGGACCCGGCGCTGTGGGCCGATGTCGACGACGCCGCCGCAGTCGCCTGGATGCACGCGGCGGGTTGCGCCGAGATGGTCCATGGACACACGCACCGGCCGGCCACCCACACGCTGGCACCGGGGCACGTGCGGCATGTGCTGACCGACTGGGATCTCGATCACGGCGGCTCCGGCCGGGCCGAGGTGCTGCGGCTGACGCGCGACGGCCTGGTCCGCGTCGCGCCCAGCCGCGCCGCCTGAGACGGGAGGGCCACCGCGTGCCGCCGACCGCTGCGCCGGCAGGCCACCCCCAGGGATGGTGGCGGCGGCTGGCCGCGGCGTGGCGCCTACGGATGGAGGCGCGCGCGCTGGCGCGGCGCGCCATCCCCGACGACCTGTGGAAGCGCACGCTGCGGCGCTACCCCTTCCTGCGGCGACGCGATCCGGCGCAGGTCGAAGCGTTGCGCCGGATGACCAGCCTGTTCCTGGACCGCAAGGAGTTCAGCGCAGCGGGTTCGCTGCGGCTGCGCAACGACATCGTTGTCGCCATCGCCGCACAGGCCTGCCTGCCCGTGCTGCGGCTCGGGCTGGACCGCTACGACGGCTTCGTCGGCATCGTGGTGCACCCGGACGCGGTGGTCGCGCGGCGCCATCATGT
>CAZQPN010000598.1:1468-2196 GCA_964595215.1 uncultured Rubrivivax sp.
CGGCGAGGCGATGGAGCGCGGGCCGGTGATGCTGTCGTGGCAGGATGTGCGCGCGGCCGGACGGCACGGTGCCTCGGCTTACAACGTCGTCATCCACGAGTTCGCACACGTGCTCGACCTGGCCGACGGCGCCTCCAACGGCACGCCGCTGCTGCCGCCGGACATCGCGCCGCGCGAGTGGGCGGCGGTGATGAACGAGTCCTACACGCAGTTCCAGCATCGCCTGGAACAGGGCCGCGAGGCCAGCCTGGATGCCTACGGGGCCCAGGGCGAGGACGAGTTCTTCGCCGTGGCGAGCGAGGCCTTCTTCGTCAACCCGGGACCGCTGAAGGCGGAACACCCCGCGCTGTACGGGGTGTTCTGCCGCCTCTACCGTCAGGATCCGCTGGCCGAAGGCCTGTTCGACGGCGCCTGAGCCCGGGGCGGTGCCGGCCGGCACTCGACCGCGCTCGGGCGCGTCCCGCCGACGCTCAGGCCGGCGTCGTCTCCGCCTTCGGCTTGTCGCTCTTCTTCGGCGGCTGGATGTCGAGCACGACCTCGTCCTTGTCGTCGAGATCGACGGTCAGCCGGCCGCCATCGACCAGGCGGCCGAACAGCAACTCGTCGGCCAGCGCGCGGCGGATCATGTCCTGGATCAGCCGCTGCATCGGCCGCGCGCCCATGAGCGGGTCGAAACCTTTCTTGGCCAGGTGCTTGCGCAGCACATCGGTGAAGGCGACCTCGACCTT
>CAZQPN010000599.1:0-2193 GCA_964595215.1 uncultured Rubrivivax sp.
GGACGACGACATCCCGTTCTGATGCGACCGGACGTCCGCCCAGATGCGCGGGCTTCGGTGCCGCGGCAGAGGCGGGCTCGTAAAATGCCGTGAGTGACGGGCTGGTTACGAAGGCCACCCGTTCCCCTGTGTCAGCGGCCCCTGCGGCCCGGAGATCGCCATGCCTCTCGTTTCGATGCGCCAGTTGCTGGACCATGCTGCCGAAAACGGCTACGGCATCCCGGCTTTCAACGTCAACAACCTGGAGCAGGTGCAGGCCGTCATGACCGCGGCCGCGGAGGTCGGCGCGCCGGTCATCCTGCAGGCCAGTGCCGGTGCGCGCAAGTACGCTGGCGAGCCCTTCATCAAGCACCTGATTCAGGCGGCGCTGGAGTCCTGGCCCGAGGTGCCGCTGGTGATGCACCAGGACCACGGCCAGAGCCCGGCGGTGTGCCAGGGCGCGATCGACCTCGGCTTCAGCTCGGTGATGATGGACGGCAGCCTGGAGGCCGACGGCAAGACGATCGCCAGCTACGACTACAACGTCGACGTCACGAAGAAGGTGGTCGATCTGGCGCACGCGGTCGGCGTCACGGTCGAGGGCGAGCTCGGCTGCCTGGGCTCGCTGGAGACCATGCGAGGCGACAAGGAGGACGGCCACGGCACCGAGGCGACGATGACGCGCGAGCAGCTGCTGACCGATCCGGAGCAGGCGGCCGACTTCGCGAAACGGACCCAGATCGACGCCTTGGCAATCGCCATCGGCACGAGCCACGGTGCGTACAAGTTCACCCGCAAGCCCACCGGCGACATCCTGGCGATCGACCGCATCAAGGAGATCCACCGCCGCATCCCGAACACGCACCTGGTGATGCACGGCTCGTCGAGCGTGCCGCAGGATCTGCTGGCGATCATCCGCGCGCATGGCGGTGCGATGAAGGAGACCTACGGCGTGCCCGTCGAGGAAATCCAGGAGGCCATCAAGCACGGCGTGCGCAAGATCAACATCGACACCGACATCCGGCTGGCGATGACGGGCGCGGTCCGCAAGTACATGGCCGAGAACCCGGAGAAGTTCGACCCGCGCGACTACCTCAAGCCGGCGCGCGAGGCGGCGCGGCTGATCTGCCGCCAGCGCTACCTGGAGTTCGGCTGCGAGGGGCAGGCGGCGAAGATCAAGCCGGTGGCGCTGGCCGAGATGGCCCGGCGCTACGGCAAGGGTGAGCTTGCGCAGGTGGTGGCGGCCTGAGGGCAGGCCAGGGTTGATCCGCCCTGACGGGCCGCTTCGGCGGCCCGTTCGCATTCCTGGCGCATCCAATCTGCGCGACACTTCGCACGCTGGCGCACCGGCCCGCCGCCTCAGCCCTGGACCCCTGCTCCGATGACCACAGCGCTCCTCGAATCAAGACTGCACTCGCTGCCGCTGCTGCACCGCGGCAAGGTGCGTGACAACTACGCGGTCGGCACCGACCGCATCCTGATGATCGCCACCGACCGCCTGTCGGCGTTCGATGTCGTGCTGGGCCAGCCGATTCCGGGCAAGGGCGAGATCCTGACCCAGGTGGCGCTGTTCTGGTTCGATCGGCTGGCCCACATCGTGCCCAACCACCTGACGGGCGAGGCGCCGGAGTCGGTGGTGGCGCCGGACGAGGTCGAGCAGGTGCGCGGGCGCTCGATGCTGGTCAAGCGGCTCAAGCCACTGCCGATCGAGGCCGTCGTCCGCGGCTATCTGGCGGGATCCGGCTGGAAGGAGTACCAGGCCGGTGGCGCGGTCTGCGGCGTGCCGCTGCCGCCCGGGCTGCGCCAGGCGGGTCGACTGCCACGGCCGATCTTCACGCCGGCCACGAAGGCGGAGGCGGGCGCCCACGACGAGAACATCGACTTCGCGACGACCGAGAGGCTGATCGGCCCGGACCTGGCCCGTCAGGTACGCGACATCTCGCTGCGCCTGTACGAGGAGGCGGCCACCTACGCGCTGTCGCGCGGGATCATCATCGCCGACACCAAGTTCGAGTTCGGGCTGGACGAGGCCGGCCGGCTGACCGTGATGGACGAGATGCTGACCCCGGATTCGTCCCGGCTGTGGCCGGTCGACCAGTATGTAGAGGGCGGCAGCCCGCCGAGCCTGGACAAGCAGCTTGTCCGTGACTGGCTGGAGGCCTATCGGTCGAATGGCCAGCCTTGGGACAAGCGGTGGCCGGCGCCGGAGTTGCC
>CAZQPN010000600.1:0-2188 GCA_964595215.1 uncultured Rubrivivax sp.
ATGTTGGTGTCGTCCATCTGCACGTAGGTGCAGCCGGCGTCGGCCAGCGACTGCAACTCGTCGCCGTAGGCCTTGGCCACGTCGTCGTAGAAGGCCGGGTCGAGTTCGGGGTAGGCCTCGCGGCTGATGCCGGCGCGGCCGCCGCGGAAGTGCAGCATGGTCGGCGACGGGATCGTCACCTTGGGCACCAGGCCGGCGGCGCCCAGACCCTCGACGCGCGACTTCAGGTACTCGAAGTCGGCCAGCTGGATGTCCTTGGCGTGACGCACCTTGTCGATCACGCGGATCACGGGCGGCGCCAGCTCCTCGCTGCCGTCGGCGCGCTTGACGGTCACCGGGATGTCGGTCTTGACGCCGCCGAGCTGCTCGAGAAAATCGATGTGGAAGTAGGTGCGGCGGAACTCGCCATCGGTGATCGAGTGCATGCCGGCATCACGCTGTGCCTGCACGACCTCGGCGATGGCGCGGTCCTCGACCTCGCGCAGCTGCGCTGCCGTGATCTCTCCGCGCGACTTCTTCTCGCGCGCGTCCAGCAGATAGGCCGGGCGCAGGAAGCTGCCGACGTGGTCGGCGCGGAAGGGGGGCTGGGTTCGCAGGGTCATCGTCAGTGTCCGTCGTTGTCGGTTGGGCCTGGGGATCGGGCTCGTCGACCGGGCCTGAGGGTTGCGCCTGGCGGCCGCGCGCGGCCGCCAGGGCTCAATGCGTCGGCGCGCCGGGCGGTGCGACGTCGGCGGTCGCCGTCGGCCCGCCGGCCCCGGCCGCCTTCTCGCGCTCCATGCGCCAGTGCAGCAGCCGGCGCATGTGGCCAGCCGAGATCCAGTGCGCGTGGATCAGGCCAAGCAGGCCGTCACGATGGAGGGTCAGCAACTGGTCGTCCGGCAGCGCCTTGACCTGCGCTTCATCGACCATGAAGAAGCCGTCGACCGCGATCTTGCGGCCGTCCGGCAAGGTGGCGTCGAAGCGCCGCTCGCGCAGCAGGTTCAGCTCGGCCAGGCGGCGGCCGATGGCGCGTGTCTGGTCGACCTGCGCCTCCAGCTTTTCCAACGTGCCCTGCATGCGACGCGTGAACTCCGTCGGCTCGCCGGCATCGGTGAACAGGCGCTCGCCCGGGCCGTCGCCCGCCACGCCGGACCAGCTCTCGTCGATGCACACCGCGTAGCGGTCGTTGCCGACACGGGCGACGCACAATGGATACATCGCCATCTGCCCGGGCAGCATGGTGGCGCGCCATGTCGCGCCGTCCAGGTAGAGGTTCTCACCCTTTGCCAGGCCGAGCACGGCGATCGGTGCGTAGTCGCTGTTTCCCTTGTCGTCCTTGCCGGCGGCGATGAAGACGATCGGGTACTCGCTGGCGAGTTGCGGACACTCGGCGGCCGTCACGAAGACGGCGTTCATGGGCGCAACCGTGCTCCAGTCGGTGACAGGCACCTTCAGGACCGTGCGCTTGTGTTTTTCGCCGTTGACCGCCACCGGTTGGCGGTGCAGCTCAGGAATGATCATCGGATGTCTCCATGGGGGTTTCCAGAGGGCTGGCCAGCACCTTGTCGACGCGCTTGCCGTCGAGGTCGACGACCTCGAAGCGCCAACCGCCCCACTCCACCGTGTCGGTGATGCCGGGCAGGCGGCCGAGCAACAGCATGATCATGCCAGCCAGCGTGTTGTACCGGCCGCGGTCTTCCTCCGGCAGGTCCTTGATCGACAGGCGATCCTTCAGTTCGTGCACCGGAATCAGGCCGTCCATCAACCAGCTGCCGTCGGCACGCTGCGTGGCCCAGGCCTCTTCCGCGGTCGCCTCGCCGAGCTCGCCGGCGATGGCCTCCAGCAGGTCGCGCTCGGTGATCAGCCCCTGCACGGCGCCGTACTCGTCGACGACGAACACCAGGTCGGCATCGTTGCGCCGGAAGTGGTCGACCAGTTCCATGCCGCTCAACGTCTCCGGCACGAACACCGGCGGTTGCAGATGGTCGGTCAGCGACGGCGTGCTTCCGCGCGCGAGCGGCTCGAGCAGCGTGTGCGCGCCGACGACGCCGATGACCTCGTCCAGCCCGCCGCGGCACACCGGATAGCGCGTGCGGCGCAGCTCGACCATCTCGGCCAGCACGGCCTCGATCGGATCGTTGGCGTCGAGCCAGTCGATCTCGGCGCGCGGGATCATCATCGAGCCGATCTGGCGGTCGTCGAGCCGGAA
>CAZQPN010000601.1:0-2184 GCA_964595215.1 uncultured Rubrivivax sp.
TGATGCCGGCCGACGCGCTGCGCGTGCGCGGCCGCCACAACGCGGCCAACGCGCTGGCCGCGCTGGCGCTGGCGACCGCGATCGGCTGCCCGCTGGCGCCGATGCTGCACGGGCTGCGCGAGTACCGCGGCGAGCCGCACCGCGTCGAGCCGGTCGGCGCCGTCGGCGGCATCGAGGCCTTCGACGACAGCAAGGGCACCAACGTCGGCGCCACGGTGGCGGCGCTGGAGGGCCTGGGCGCCGACGTCGCGCCGGGGCGCATCGTGGTCATCCTCGGCGGCGACGGCAAGGGGCAGGACTTCGGCCCGCTGGCCGCGCCGGTGGCACGGATGGCGCGCGCGGTGGCGCTGATCGGCCGCGATGCCCCGGCCATCGAGGCCGCGCTGCAGGGCTGCGGCGTGCCGATGGCGCGGCATGGCTCGCTGGAGGCGGCCACCGGCTGGTGCTTCGGGCAGGCGCGCCAGGGCGACGCCGTGCTGCTCAGCCCGGCCTGCGCCAGCCTGGACATGTTCCGCCACTACGCCCACCGGGCCGAGGTCTTCGTGTCGGCCGTCCAGGCGCTCGCCGCGGACCGAGGGGAGGCGACGTGACCGCGCTCGCGCGCTTCCTGCCGCTGAGCCGCCTCGCCGCCTGGTGGCGCTCGCGCCTGCAGGCGCGTCAGGCCGCCGCCGCGCTGCCGGTGCGCGACCACGTCGCGACACCCGGGCTGGCGCCGACGCGGCTGCTGGCCTTCGACCGCACGCTGGTGCTGGTCGCGGTGGCGCTCGTGCTGGCCGGGCTCGTGATGGTGTATTCGGCATCGATCGCGCTGCCGGACAGCCGCAAGTTCGCCGCCTACTCGCCGACCTTCTTCCTGTCGCGCCACCTGATGGCGGTGGCCATCGGCGCCGTCGTCGCGCTGGCGGTGGTGCAGGTGCCGATGGCGGTGTGGGAGAAGCACGCGCCGCTGATCTTCGTCCTCGCGCTGGCACTCCTGGTGCTGGTGTTGCTGCCCTTCGTCGGCGTCGTGCGCAACAACTCGCGCCGCTGGATCCCGCTCGGCTTCATGATGTTCCAGCCGGCCGAACTGGCCAAGCTGGCGGTGGCGATGTACGCCGCCAGCTACATGGTGCGCCGCATGGCGTCGCGCGAGAACTTCCTCCGCGCCGTCTGGCCGATGGTGGTGGCGCTGGCGTTCACCGGCGCGCTGCTGCTGCGCCAGCCCGACATGGGGGCCTTCATCGTCATAGCCGTCATCGCGATGGGCATCCTGTTCCTGGGCGGCGTCAACGTGCGCATGTTCCTGGTCGTCGCGACCGTGATCGTGGGCACCTTCGCCCTCATCATCGCCTTCGACGACCTGCGGCGCGAGCGCATCTTCGCCTACCTCGACCCGTGGAACCCGGACTACGTCCAGGGCAAGGCCTACCAGCTGACGCATTCGCTGATCGCCTTCGGCCGCGGCGGGCTGTTCGGCCAGGGCCTGGGCGCCAGCGTCGAGAAGCTGCACTACCTGCCCGAGGCGCACACCGACTTCCTGCTCGCCGTCATCGGCGAGGAACTCGGCCTGGCCGGCGTGCTGGCGGTGGTGGTGGCCTTCTTCTGGCTCACGCGGCGCATCTTCGTCATCGGCCGCCAGGCGATCGCGCTCGACCGCGTGTTCGCCGGGCTGATGGTGCAGGGCATCGGCATCTGGATCGGTGGCCAGGCCTTCATCAACATCGGCGTCAACCTCGGCGTGCTGCCGACCAAGGGGCTGACGCTGCCGCTGATGAGCTTCGGCGGCTCGGCGATGCTGATGAACCTGGTCGCGCTGGCGCTCGTCGTGCGGGCCGACCTCGAGAACCGGGCGCTGATGCGCGGAGGCCGCGCATGAGCGCGCCCGGCCGTCCCGAGGCGCCCATCCCGCAGCGCGCAGCGCGGAGGGCAGACCAGTGAACCACCTGGTGGTGATGGCCGCCGGGACCGGTGGGCATGTGATCCCGGGGCTTGCGGTGGCGCGCGAGATGCAGCGCCGCGGCTGGCAGGTCAGCTGGCTGGGCACGCGCACCGGCATGGAGAACCAGCTCGTGCCGAAGACCGGCATTCCGCTGGACACCATCGGCTTCTCCGGCCTGCGCGGCAAGGGCGCCTGGCAGGCCTTGACCGGCGGCCTGCGCATGCTCAAGGCCTTCTGGGACTGCCTGCGCATCCTGCGCCGGCGCG
>CAZQPN010000602.1:0-2176 GCA_964595215.1 uncultured Rubrivivax sp.
CGTCGTCGCGGCCCTGGATCGCCAGCAGCGGGCAGCGGATGGACTCGATCTCCTGCTCGATCGACCAGTCGCGGAACGGCGGGTGCAGCCAAATGTCGTTCCAGCGCCAGAAGGCGCGGTCGGGGTCGTCGTGGTACTTCGCCAGCCGGTCGCGCAGGTCGGTCTCCTGCCAGGCCTGGCGCGCCTTGGCGATGCTGGCCACCGACAGGTCCTCGACCATGATGTGTGGCGCCAGCACGACGCTGCCGGCGACGCGGTTCGGGTAGCGCGCGGCATACAGCAGTGCGATCGAGCCGCCGTCGCTGTGGCCGAACAGCCAGGGCGGCTGCAGGTCGACGTCGACGGCCAACGCGTCCAGCAGCGCCGGCAGCACCTCATGCGCCTGGCGGTGCATGAAGTCCAGGCCCCAGGCCTGCTCGGGCGTGTAGAGCTTCGAGCCGCCGTAGCCGACGCGCGAGTAGACCAGTCCGCGCCAGCCGAGCGCATCGCACAGCCGCAGCGGGAAGTCCTTCCACATCGCGACCGAACCCAGGCCCTCGTGCAGGAAGACCATCAGCGGCTGGCCGAAGCGCTCGCGGTGGATCCATCGGTGCTCGATGCCGACGCGCACGCCGGCCCAGTCGATGTCGACATGCTCGATCGGGCCGGCGTCGGCCGGGGTCGGGATCGCGCTCACGATGCCGCGACCTCGCGCCCGCACTCCAGCTCGCGCAGCTTGAAGCGCTGGATTTTGCCGGTCGCCGTCTTGGGGAGCTCGGCGACGAACTCGATCGAGCGCGGGTACTTGTACGGCGCCAGCTTGTCCTTGACGAAGGCCTTCAGCTCGTCGTCGGTGGCCGCGGCGCCGTTCTTCAGCACGACGAAGGCCTTGGTCTTGGTCAGCCCTTCGGCGTCCGGCACGCCGATCACCGCCGCCTCCAGCACCGCAGGGTGCTGCACCAGCGTCGCCTCGACCTCGAACGGACTGACGTAGATGCCGCTGACCTTGAGCATGTCGTCGCTGCGGCCGCTATAGGTGTAGGTGCCGTCGGCGTTCTTCACGTACTTGTCGCCGCTCTTGGTCCAGCCGCCCTGGAAGGTCTCGCGCGACTTGGCGCGGTTGCCCCAGTACATCAGCGCCGCCGAGGGGCCGTGGATGTAGAGGTCGCCCGGCTCGCCGTCCGGCACCGGTCCGCCGTCCTCGCCCCGCAGCTCGATCCGGTAGCCCGGCACCGGCCAGCCGGTGGTGCCGTAGCGAACGTCGTCGGGGCGGTTGGACAGGAAGATGTGCAGCATCTCGGTCGAGCCGATGCCGTCGACGATGTCGACCCCGAAGTGGGCCTTGAAGCGCTGGCCGATCTCGGCCGGCAGCGCCTCGCCGGCCGACGAGGCCATGCGCAGCGCCACCTCGGTGCGCCCAGGCAGCCCTGGGTGGGCCAGCATGCCAGCGTAGCCGGTGGGCGCGCCGAAGAAGATCGTCGGCCTGATCTTGCCCACTTCGCCACGCCAGCGCCTGAACACCGCTTCCGGCGTCGGCCGCTCGGCCATCAGCAGCGTCGTCGCGCCCACCGTCAGCGGGAAGGTCAGCGCGTTGCCCAGGCCGTAGGCGAAGAACAGCTTGGCGGCCGAGAAGCAGACGTCGTCGGCCTTCAGGTCCAGCAGCAGGCGGCCGTAGAGCTCGGAGCTCCAGTAGGGGTTGGCCTGCGAGTGCACCGTGCCCTTGGGGCGGCCGGTCGAGCCCGACGAGTAGAGCCAGAAGCCGGGGTCGTCGGCGGCGGTGGCCGCGGGCTTGGCGAGCGGCGCGGCGCCCTGCACCAAGCCCTCGAAATCGACCTCCGGCGCCTGCAGTGGCGAGCCGGGCTCCGGCACCGCGCGCAGCGGCGCCATCGGCTGCGAGACGACCACGAGCTCGACCTCGTGGTCGGCCTTGACCATCGCACTGCTGACGGTGGGCAGCAGCGCGCCCGACACCAGCACCGCCTGCGCGCGCGAGTGCTCGAGCATGTAGGCGACGTCGTCCGGCGTCAGCAGCGTGTTGATCGCCACCGGCACCACGCCGGCGTACATCGCACCCAGGAAGGCCACAGGCCAGTCGTTGCCGTCCAGCATCATCAGCAGCACGCGCTCCTCGCGCCGGATGCCGGCCTTGCGCAGCGCAGCGGCCAGACGTCGCACGCGTTCGGCGAGCTGCCCGTAG
>CAZQPN010000603.1:0-2173 GCA_964595215.1 uncultured Rubrivivax sp.
ATCTGGCCGGCGGCACCGGTGACGGCCACGCGGACGGGCTTCTAGCTCATGGGAGCTCCTTGACTTGGCGGTTGGAGGAGGCCTGGCTCGATGACCCAGGCACGGGCGGGAGTTTAAAGCCACCACCCTGACTGGACTCTTATGTCTTATGTAAGACAATGGGCCATGGCCGATCCCTCCGCGCCCGCCGCATCCGCCGAGACGACACCGTCCTTCAGCCCGCTGTACCAGCAGATCAAGGGCCTGCTGGTGCGCAGCCTGCAGGGCGGCGAGTGGAAGCCTGGCGAGGTGATCCCGAGCGAGACCGAGCTCGCCACGCGCTTCAAGGTGAGCCAGGGCACGGTGCGCAAGGCGATCGACGAACTGGCCACAGACAATCTGCTGGTGCGCCGGCAGGGCAAGGGCACCTTCGTCGCCACGCACGCCGAGGCGCGCACGCAGTACCGCTTCCTGCGCCTGCAGCCGGACGACGGTGGCGCCGCCGGCATGCGCCGGCGCTTCCTCGACTGCCGCCGCCTGAAGGCGCCCGCCGACGTCGCGCGCGCGCTCGGCCTGAAGGGGGGCGAGGCGGTGTGGCAGGTGCGCCGCCTGCTGCTCGGCGAGGTCGACGCCACGGTGCGACCGGTCGTGCTGGACGAGATCTGGCTGCCGGCAGCGATGTTCAAGGGCCTGAGCGCCGAGCGCCTCTCGGCCCAGCGCGGGCCGATGTACGCCTTCTTCGAGACCGACTTCGGCGTGCGCATGATCCGCGCCGACGAGAAGATCCGCGCCGTCCCGGCCGAGGGCGAGACCGCGGCGCTGCTCGAGGTCCTGCCCGGCACGCCGCTGCTGTCGGTCGAGCGGCTGTCCTTCACCTACGCGGATCGTCCGGTCGAACTGCGCCGCGGGCTCTACCACACCGCCGCCCACCACTATCGCAACGTGCTGAACTGACGTCGTCGAAGGTCCATGTAAGACTGCTGCATTGCAATAAACTCAGCAAGCTTCGGGTGCCGCGACCCAGCGGCCATGGCTCGAGGCGATGCCGATCCCACGCCAGGACATCCCGATGTCAGACACCACCGCCAAGCCCCGCCCCGTCTACCGCAACATCCACGTCACGGACATCGTCCGCTACCGGCTCCCGGCCGCCGGCATCGTGTCCATCCTGCACCGCGTCAGCGGTGCGCTGATGTTCCTGTTGCTGCCCTTCGCGATGTGGATGTTCGACGCCAGCCTGAGCTCGCAGGTGTCGTACGACGTCTTCGCCAGCGCGTTCGCGGTCGGCATCGGGCCCTTCGCGGGGTGGTTCCTCAAGCTGGTCGTGCTGGCGCTGATCTGGGCCTACCTGCACCATTTCATCGCCGGCGTGCGCCATCTGTGGATGGATGCCACCCACAGCGTCGCCAAGGCGCAAGGCAGTCGCTCGGCAGTGGTGACGCTGGCGCTGTCGGTGCTGCTGACGGTGCTGCTGGGCGCCAAGCTGTTCGGTCTGTACTGAAGGAGCGCGAGATGGCGATCAATCACGGTTCCAAGCGCATCGTCGTCGGCGCGCACTACGGCTTCCGCGACTGGCTCAGCCAGCGCGTCACCGCCGCGCTGATGGCGCTATTCACCCTTGCCCTGGTGGTGCAGGTGCTGATGCCCGGGCCGCTGGGCTACGACCGCTGGGCCGGCATCTTCGCCGCGCAGTGGATGAAGCTGCTGACCTTCACCGTGGTCATCGCGCTGTCGTGGCACGCCTGGGTCGGCATGCGCGACATCTGGATGGACTACATCAAACCGGTGGGCCTGCGGCTACTGCTGCAGGCCGCGACCCTCGTCTGGCTGCTCGGCTGCGCAGGCTGGGCGATTCAAGTGCTCTGGAGGCTGTGACCATGCCGTACCCCCACGCTCCTTTCCTTCGCTGCCCTCCGGTGGGGCTTTCATTGCCCTTCGGGCGGTCGGGCGGACACTGACATGGCACTCGGCAATCTTCCGCGTCGACGTTTCGACGTCGTCATCGTCGGGGCCGGCGGCTCCGGCATGCAGGCCTCGCTGCGGCTGGCCATGGCCGGGCTGAACGTGGCCGTGCTGTCCAAGGTCTTCCCGACGCGCTCGCACACGGTGGCGGCGCAGGGGGGCATCGGTGCGTCGCTCGGCAACATGTCCGAGGACAACTGGCACTACCACTTCTACGACACCATCAAGGGCT
>CAZQPN010000604.1:0-2171 GCA_964595215.1 uncultured Rubrivivax sp.
ATCGAGGCCATGAAGCTGGCCTTCGCCGACACCTACCGCTGGGTCGCCGACGAGCACCACATGACCCAGGTGAGGCCGGCGGACCTGCTCGACGAGGGTTACCTGGCCGAGCGCGCGCGGCTGATCGACCCGGCGCGCGCGCAGGACTTCGCGCACGGCACGCCGCCGGCCGGCGGCACGATCTACCTGAGCGCGGCCGACGAGCACGGGATGATGGTCAGCTTCATCCAGTCCAACTACATGGGCTTCGGCAGCGGCGTGGTGGTGCCGGGCACCGGGGTGAGCCTGCAGAACCGCGGACGCGGCTTCACGCTCGACCCGGCGCATCCGAACGTGGTGGCGCCGGGCAAGCGGCCCTTCCACACCATCATTCCGGGTTTCCTGATGAAGGACGGCCGGCCGTTGATGGGTTTCGGGGTCATGGGCGGCAACATGCAGCCGCAGGGCCACCTGCAGACGCTGGTGCGCATGCTGGTGCACGGCCAGCAGCCGCAGGCGGCGTGCGACGCGCCGCGCTGGAAGGTCGCCACCGGGCGCCAGATCGACTGCGAGGTCACGATGGCGCCGGCGCTGGTCGCCGGCCTGCGCGCGCGGGGCCACCAGCTCGAGGAAACGCTCGATCCCTACATGGACTTCGGCTCCGGCCAGTTCATCTGGCGGCTGTCGGACGACGCCGAGGACGGCTACGTGGCCGCCAGCGACGCGCGGCGCGAAGGGCAGGCGGTCGGGTTCTAGGCCCGACATGCTCGACCACTTCGACCGCTACTTCGAGGTCCTGCCGGTGCGCGACGCGGCGGCGCGCGACGAGGTGTTCCGCCTGCGCCACGCGGTCTACTGCGAGGAACTGGGCTACGAGGACCCGGCCGCGTTCCCGGATGGGCTGGAGCGCGACGCCTACGACGACGCCGCCGTCTTCGCGCTGCTGCGCCAGCGCGACAGCGGCCGCGCGATGGCCTGCGTGCGGCTGATCCTCGACGTGGGCGGCCAGGGCCGGCCGTTTCCGTTCGAGCGCGTTTGTGCCGGCCGGCTGGACCGCTCGCGCTTCGATCCCGACGCCTTCATCCGCCACACCGCCGGCGAGATCTCTCGCCTGGCGATCCACCGGGACTTCCGGCGCCGGCGCGGCGAGTGGCAGAACCCGGAGGCCACGGGCGAGCCCGAGGACCAGGTCGGCGGCCAGCGCCGCTACCCGCTGCTGCCGATGAGCCTGTTCCTGGCCGCCGCCGCGCTGGCGATCAACCGCGGCCTGACCCAGGTCCTGGTGATGATGGAGCCGCGCCTAGCCCGGCTGCTGGCGTCCTGCGGCATCCAGTTCGAGCAGATCGGCGAGGTGATCGACTACCACGGCCGGCGCGGGCCGTTCCGCATCACCCACCCGGCGCTGCTCGCGGGCCTGCCGCCCGACGGGCGTGAACTGCTGGACGCGATGCGGGCCCGACTGGCCTGAGCGCGTGCGGGCGCGCGTCCGCCCGCGCCGCCGGGTCGACGAAGGCCGCGCCCGGTGGCCTTGAAATGCGGGGCGTCGTCCCCATGATCCCTGCCACCCCTTCTTCTCTTCTTTAGGACCGCCTGCCCGGGCGATCACCGACCCCCATGAGCAAGCACACCCATTCCTTCCAGGCCGAGGTCAAGCAGATCCTGCACCTCGTGACGCACTCGCTGTACTCGAACAAGGAGATCTTCCTGCGCGAGCTGGTCTCGAACGCCTCCGACGCCTGCGACAAGCTGCGCTTCGAGGCGCTGGACCGGCCGGATCTTTTCGAGGACGCGCCCAACCTCGAGATCCGCGTCTGGTTCGACGCCGAGGCGAAGACGATCACGATCCGCGACAACGGCATCGGCATGAGCGCCGACGAGGCCATGCAGCACCTCGGCACGATCGCCAAGAGCGGGACGCGCGAGTTCATGGCGCGGCTGGAGGGCGACCAGAAGAAGGACGCCAACCTGATCGGCCAGTTCGGCGTCGGCTTCTACTCCGGCTTCATCGTCGCCGACCGCATCACCGTGGAATCGCGCCGCGCCGGCGCCGCGCCGGGTGAGGGCGTGCGCTGGAGCAGCACCGGCAGCGGCGATTTCGAGGTCGAGACCATC
This sequence comes from uncultured Rubrivivax sp., assembly GCA_964595215.1. Taxonomy (GTDB): domain Bacteria; phylum Pseudomonadota; class Gammaproteobacteria; order Burkholderiales; family Burkholderiaceae_C; genus Rubrivivax. Next base: position 2,092 of record CAZQPN010000604.1, read on the forward strand.
GACAAGCCCGGCCGCGGCACCGACGTGATCCTGCACCTGCGCGACGGCGAGGAGGAGTTCCTCTCGACCTGGAAGCTGAA
>CAZQPN010000605.1:0-2169 GCA_964595215.1 uncultured Rubrivivax sp.
CCTGTTCGAGCATGTGCACGGCGACAGCCGCGACCGCGGCCCGGCGATGGTCGACCTGGCGCAGACCTACGCCGCCGCCGGGCTGCTGCTCGGCGACGGCGAGCTGCCCGACTACCTGCCGGTCGCGCTGGAGTACGCGTCGACCCAGCCGCCCGAGGCCGCGCAGGCCTTCCTGAAGGAGACGGCGCACATCCTGCGCGTGATCTTCAGCGCCCTGCTGGCGCGACGCAGCGCCTATGCCAGCGTGCTGGCCGCCGTGCTCGACCTGGCCGGCGAAAAGGCCGAGCGCGTCAAGCTGCCGGCCGAGCCGGCGCTGGACGAGAGCTGGGCCGAGCCGGCCGCCTTCGACGGCTGCTCGACCGCGGGCCAGGCCCGCCCCGGCACGCCGCAGCCGATCCACATCGTCAAGAACCAACCCGCCGTGCAGGCGCATGGAGCCCGGACATGACCACGCTCTACAACTTCCTCTTCGTCGTCTACCCCTACGTCTGCCTGGCCGTCTTCCTGATGGGCAGCCTGGCGCGCTTCGACCGCGACCAGTACACGTGGAAGAGCGACAGCTCGCAGCTGCTGCGCGCGCGCCAGCTCAAGATCGGCAGCAACCTGTTCCACGGCGGGATCCTGTTCCTGTTCTTCGGCCACCTGTTCGGCCAGCTCACGCCGCACGCGGTCTATGAGCTGGTGATGACGGCGCAGCAGAAGCAGCTGCTGGCGGTGACGGCCGGCGGCATCGCCGGCCTGATCTGCTTCGTCGGTCTGACGATGCTGCTGCACCGCCGGATCTTCGACCCGCGCATCCGGCTGACCAGCCACCGCACCGACCTGGCGATTTTGGTCATCCTGTGGGTGCAGCTGGTCATCGGCCTGACGACGCTGCCGGCCTCGCTGTCGCACGTGAAGGACCCGCAGACCATGATCACGCTGGCGACCTACCTGCAGGGCATCGCCACCTTCCGGCCCGACGCCGCGCCGCTGATGGACATCCAGTGGCATTTCCTCGCGCACATGCTGCTCGGCATGACGATCTTCCTGCTCTTCCCGTTCAGCCGCCTGGTCCACATCTGGAGCGGCTTCGCCTCGGTCGCCTACCTGTTCCGCCCCTACCAGGTCGTGCGCTCGCGCCGGCTGAACGTGCCAGCGGGCCAGAACCAGCCCGGCCGCTCGGCCTGAAGGAGTCGCCATGCTGATCGAAACCGTTCACTTCGACGCCCCCCCGCGGTCGGCGGCCGCGTCGGTCGGCGGCGTGCCGCTGCATGCCGCGGGCGAGACCCTGCCCGAGGCCGAGCTGCGCCAGCGCGCCTGCACCGAGCTGCTGCGCCAGGCGGCGCAGTCCGCCGGCCTGCTCGCCGCCGACGACCCGGCGCCCGAAGGCGGCGCCATCAGCGACGCCGCGGCCCAGGCGATCGAGGCCTACCTCGAGCGCGAGGTCCGCGTGCCCGAGCCGACGGAGGAGGCCTGCCGTCGCCACTTCGCCGCCCACGCCGCGCGCTGCGCGATCGGCGAGCGCGTGCAGCTGCGCCACGTGCTGTTCGCCGTCACGCCGGGCGTCGATGTCAACGCGCTGCGGCAGCGCGCCGAGGCCTGCCTGCTGGACCTGCGCAACCCGACCGCCGGCGAGGGCGACCGCTTCCCCGAGGTCGCGCGCAGCACGTCCAACTGCCCCAGCGGCGCCGACGGCGGCGCGCTGGGCTGGCTGGCGCGCGAGGACTGCGCGCCCGAGTTCGCCGCCGAGGTCTTCGCCCACACCGAGGTCGGCGTGCTGCCGCGCCTGGTGCACAGCCGCTTCGGGCTGCACGTGGTCGAGGTGCTGGCGCGCGAGCCGGGCACCCTGCCCGACTTCGACGCCGTGCGCCCGGCGGTGGCGCAGGCGCTGCGCCAGCAGGGCTTCGCGACCGCGCTGCGCCAGTGCCTGCAGCTGCTGGCCGGCCAGACCGAGGTCGAGGGCGTCGACCTCGACCGGGCTGCCACGCCGCTTGTGCAGTAGGCGCAGCGTCCCGCCCGCGCCACCGACGGAGCGCATCGATGCCCGACGAGCTGCTGGACCGGCTGCGCCGCTTCCACGACGACGCCTTCCCGGCGCAGCGCTCGCTGTTCCGCCACCTGGTCGACGACGGCCAGCACCCGACGACGCTGTTCATCGGCTGCTCGGACTCGCGCCTGGTGCCCTAC